>CAITAM010000242.1 GCA_903890265.1 uncultured Pseudomonadota bacterium
CCGCTGCCGTGCGTCTTGATCGCCGTGCGCAGCAGGCAGAGCACGTCGGTGGCGAGTCGCGGGTCGAGGTTACCGGTCGGTTCGTCGGCGAGCACGAGCGCCGGCCGGTGCACCAGTGCGCGCGCGATCGCCACCCGCTGCAGCTCGCCGCCGCTCAGCGTCGCCGGCGCGCGCCGGGCACAGGCCTCGAGACCCACCGCGGCGAGCGCCGCCTCGACACGGGCCCGGCATTCGGTGTCCGCCAGCGCCAGGAGACGCAGCGGCAACGCGACGTTCGCCTCGACCGAGAGGTACGGCAGCACGTGGAATGACTGGAAGACGAAGCCGAGGTGCTGGCGGCGAAAAGCGGACAGCGCGGCATCGGCGAGTCCGACGAGGGCCACGCCGTTGACGACGACCCGCCCGGCATCGACCGGCTCGAGTCCGGCAATGACGTTCAGCAGCGTCGACTTGCCGACGCCCGACTCACCGACGATGGCGGCGTAGCGGCCGGTCTCAAGCGTGAACGAGACGCCGGACAGCACCGGCGTTCGCGCACCACCGAGGCGTCGCGTGACGCCGTCAAGCTCGACGAGCGCGGCCGACACGGTCATGGCCCGGGCGCCGCGGACGGCGGCGGCGCGTCGGCCGCGAGGTAGTAGAGATCGATGGTCTTGCCGATGCGGGCGACCGTCGGCTGCGCATCGAGCCAGTCGTAACCGCCGCGGGCGTAGACGCGGGCGAGTGCGCTGACCGCGATCCAGCCCGTGGCCCGCGCGCCGGGCGCGAGCAGCACCGTCGGTGGCAGCGGCTCGCGGGCAAGGTCTGCCGTGCCGAGGTAGCCGAAGGACAGGCGCTCGACGTGCCGCTCGGCGAGCGCGAGTTCGAGCCGCCTGAGGTCCTGGCCCCAGTCGAGGTCGGAGTCGACGACGACCCGCTCGGGGTTCGTGACCGTCTCGTTGAAGTACGCGAGGTAATCCGGGTACGCACGGGCGAGCGCGAGCACCTGCCAGGCGCCGAGCAGGCCCACGGCCACGAGCGGGCCGAGACGGGCCGCGGCCGTGCCGGACGCCGTGCGCCCGCGCCGTGCCGCAAGGACCACGCAATAGCCGGCACCGAGCGCGAACAGCGGATACAGGATCAGGACGTGGCGGACACCGATGTTGATCCGGCTGAAGCCACTGACGAAGGTGAGGAGCGCCGCACCGAGGCACAGCGGCAGCACGCGCCAGGGGTCCTGCCGCCGGATGCCGTCGCGCAGCGCAAGGCAGAGGCCGGTGACGCCGAGCACGAGCAGCGGCAGCGGGGTCTTCACGGCGAGCGCGACGAGGTAGAAGTACCACCAGCCCGAGCCGTGCGTCTCGCCGAGGAGGTACGACAGGTGCCCGTTCTGGTTGTGCACCTCGAGCGCCTGCACGCCGCCCAAGAGGAGCTGCAGCGATTCCGGCAGCGGCACGTGCGCGGCGAACGCGTAGGCGAGGTCGTGTGCACGGCCCGTCTTGCCGAACAGGAAGTACAGCGCCTGGTTGAACTTGTGCGTCGAATCGGTGAAGTACTTCCAGCGACCGCCGTAGGCGAGGGTCACGACGGCAAAGGCGACGAGAGCGGCCGCGCCAAGGTCAAGCAGCCGGCGACCGAGACGGGTCAAGCGCAGGCCGCCCGCGGTCGTCAGCGCCGCCGAGACGAGGCACGCCGGCAGCGCGAGGCCGAGAAAGGGGATTGCCGAGAGCTTGGTCGCCACCGCGACGCCCACCGCGATGCCCATGTGCAGTACACCGAGGCGACGGGGCGACTGGAGCCAGTCCATGATCGCGTAGACGGCCCAGAGCGTCGTCGCGACCGCCGGCACGTCGAGCGTGGCGATGCCCGCGTGGCCGAGCATCGCCGGCGTGAGGCTGAGCCACGCCGCGGCACCGAGTGCCCCGCGCTCACCGAACCCCGCCCGCCAGGCCCAGGCGAACGTGATCCAGAGGGCCAGGGCGAGAAACGGCAGCACGCCGGCCCGCGCGGCGGTCAGGAACGGCCAGTAGCGTCCCTCGCCGTACAGGATCTCCACCCCTTCCGGGCGGCCGTCGGGCGGCGGCTTGCCGACCGAGCGCGCGCCGAGCAGGTACGGCCCGATCGCGATCGCGACGCGCCCGAGCGGCGGGTGCTGGATGTCGTACTCGTAGCGGAAGCGATCGAGCAGCGAGAGCCCCGCGGCCAGATGCTCGGGCTCGTCCCATGTGTGGCTGAAGGTGTGCCACGTGCTGCCCACGACGATTGCCGTGAGCAGGATCAGGACGGCGACGAATCCACGGTTGCGCGGCGCCGGCGGCGCAGGAGTCCTCATCCCGGAATCATAGTGGAGAACGGCCCGCTCAGCGCCAGTTCACGTACGCCTGCAGGGCAAAGGCCCGGGCAGGGCTTAAATAGAAGGCCTGGTCGCCGAACTCGCTTTCCGCCACCGGTACGCGCCGGTCGGTGAGATTGGCGGCGTGCAGCCACACACCGCCCCGGGCGGTGCGCCAGCCAAGCTTCGCATCGAGCGTCGCGTAGCCGCCGGCCCGGGCGGTGTTCAGCCGGTCGAGAAAGCGCGGCCCGAAATAGGCAAGCGACAGGCGCCCGTAGGCACCCGACGCCGGTGCGTAGTCGATGCCGGCGGCCGCCACGCGGCGCGGCGCGAGCGTGAGATCGCGCCCGACGAGGTCGGTGTCGGTGCCCTCCTCCAGCGAGTGCGTGCCGCCGAAGGTGGCGCGGTGCAGCCCGGCGCTCAGATCCGCGCTCAGCGGCCGGTCGCGACTGAGCAGCCAGTGCGTCCCGAGGTCGACGCTGCGCACGTGCGCCCGGCCGGCATTGGCCAGCACCGGATTGCCGGCCACGTCCGCCTGCGAGACGATCAGGTCGTCGATGTCGAGGTAGCTCGCCTCGACCGTCCACTGCAGGCGCTCCTTGAGCGCCGCGCCGCGCAGCGACGCGTCGCTGCGCCGGCCCTGCATCGGCTTCAGCAGGTGTGGCGTGTAGTCCGGACCAAAATCGGGCGTCGGCGGCGGGCTCGTCTGGCGGAAACTGAGTCGCCCCTCGACGCCGCCCGCGGGCTCGCCCTTGTCGTCGGCGACCGTCCAGAACCGCCGCGACAGCGCAAGGCCGCCGCTCAGCCGGGTGCGGGTGGCCGCGTCGCTCGCCGCGGCAGGCGCGACGGGCGCTGCCGTGACGGCGAGCGAGCTCGTGCGGGTCTCGGCATTGCGCGACAGGCGCAGCGACAGCGAGCCCGCGGTCAGGGCATCGGGCAGCCAGTCGGCCTGCGCGTAGGCGCCCGCGTCCCGGCGGGCGTCGGTGAAGCCCGTGGTATCGAGGACCGGCACCGCGGAACTCGGCGGCGCACGGCGCGACGCGTCGAGCGGTACGTAGTACTCGAAGCCCTGGCTCGACTGCGCCGCCCAGCCGCCGGTCCAGTCCGCGCCCCAGCCGAGCGCGAGTGACTCGCTGAGCGTGCTTCGCGCGTGCGCGTCGACGTACCAGGAGTGAATGGCGCGCTCCTGGTTGAAGCCGTCGGCATTGGGCGAGCCGTCGTCGGTGAGCGAGGCGCGCAGGAAGCCGCGCCGGTCCGCCACGTTCGCCGACGCGAAACTCGCCAGCATCTCCAGCGGGCCGAGCGGGGACTCGTGCCGGTAATCAACGCCGCCCTGGAAGCGGTGCGAGCCCACCCGCGCATCGGCCGGCTGGTAGTTGGCATCGAGCGGCGTGGCGACCAGCCCGGTGCCGAGGCGCAGCACCGGACTCTCGGCGTGGCGCGTCTCGGCCTCGACTTCGGCGTCGAGCTTGAGCCAGCCGCCGGCGAGCGGACTCACGCCACGGTAGAGCGCGTGCGCATCGTCCAGCCCGTGGTCCGTACCACTCAGCTGGTCGCGGTTGACGTCGACACTCAGGGACTGCGTGTAGGAGCCGATCGGCGCCAGTGCGCCCGAGAAACCGAGCGCGGCGCTGCCGTAGCTGCCGACGCTCGCCTGCAGCACCGTCGGCGTGTCGGCCGGCGCGTAGCGGTTCACGTGCACGACGCCGGCAAACGAGGTCGTGCCGTAGAGCACCGGCGCACCGGCCACCTGCACGTCGATCGTGGCCACGTCCGCGAGGTTGACCCGGCTCACGGCCGGCGTGAACGCGCCACCCCAGGGGACGCCGTCGATGACGACGAGGTAGGAACCGAAGTCGGCCAGACCCCAGACCGAGGGTGCCACCGCGGACGCCGCGGCCGTGTTGACGTCCGTGCCGCCACCGAGGCGCGCGACGGCGGCGTCGAGATCCCGCGCGCCGCTCTCCCGCAGCGCCGCACCCGAGGTCTGGTCGGGGCCCGGCGCCACCTTCTCCACTGGCGGCGCGACGGCTTCCTGGGCCGGCGCCGGGACACCCGCCAGCGACAGCACGAGGACCGCCAGCCGCAGCCCGGCGCGGGCGTTGCGCGCCGCGCTCATACCCCGCCCTCTGCCATTGGCCCCCACCCCGCCGGCGACCCGCCGTCCCGTTGCCCGCCCCGTCGCCCGCACCGCGAGGCCCGAAGGCCGGTCAGTCGCACGCCCGACGCGCAAGAGTATATGATGGCCGGCTTCAACCGGCACCGCCACGCCGTCCGGGCGTGGTCACAGGGGTGCCCGGACGGAGAACACTCAACCATGTACCGTGCGTCACTGGCGCGGGCCGCGCTCGTCGCGACCGCGCTCCTCTCGCCCGTGGTTTGCCCCGCAAGCCCCGGCCCCACTCCGGCACCCAACCCGCCCGACCTGCCCGCACCGGCCGACCGGCCCTACCCTGGCGTGCTTCGCGTTGACGTCACGGCCACGGACACGCTGCGCCGCATCGTGCACGTGCACGAGCAGGTCCCGGTCAGCGGCAGCGCCGTGACGCTGCTCTACCCCGAGTGGATCCCGGGCACGCACGCGCCGAGCGGCCCGCTCGATCGATTCGCCGGCCTCGTGATCACGGCCGGCGGGCAGCGCCTCGACTGGAGCCGCGATCCGGTGTCGATGTACGCCTTCCACGTCGAACTGCCGCGCGCCACCACGCTGCTCGAGGTCGACTTCGACTACCTTGCGCCGGTCTCGGAGGAGGTCGGTGCCATCGACTTCAGCTCCGACATCCTGATCCTCGAGTGGACCTCGACGATGCTCTATCCGGCCGGCTACTACACGCGCCAGATCCCGGTCGAGGCCAGCGTCACGCTGCCGAGCGGCTGGACTGCCGCCACGGCCCTCGAGCGTGCGTCGGACAGCGGCGACGTCATCCGCTTCAAGCGCACCAGCGTCGAGACCTTTGGCGACTCGCCGCTCTACGCCGGGCGCCACCACCGCACGATCGACCTCGATCCGGGTGCTGCCGTACCGGTTCGCCTGCAGGTGTTCGCCGACCGGCCGGAGGACCTGCTCGCCACCGACGAGGAGATCGCGCTGCACCGGGCGCTCGTGCGCCAGGCCTCCCTGCTGTACGGCTCGCACCACTACGACCATTACGACTTCCTGTTCTCGATCAGCGATCGCGTGCACTTCAGCGGCACCGAGCACCACCAGTCGAGCGAGGACGGGCTGCGTGGCAATTATTTCACTGAGTGGCAGAAAGGCGTCAGCGGCCGCTCGCTGCTCGCGCACGAGTACACGCATTCGTGGAACGGCAAGTTCCGCCGCCCCTACGACCTGTGGACGCCGTCGTACAACGTGGCCATGCGCAACAGCCTGCTCTGGGTCTACGAGGGCCAGACCGAGTACTGGGGTGACGTGCTGACGGCCCGCTCGGGGCTGCTGACCCGCGCCGATGCACTCGACTCGCTCGCCGCGGTCGCCGCCTACTACGACCACGTGGCCGGCCGCTCGTGGCGCTCGCTCGGCGACACGGTCAATGACGAGATCATCAATCCGCGCCGCCCGATGTCGTGGTCGAGCTGGCAGCGCTTCGAGGACTACTACGACGAGGGCGAGCTGATCTGGCTCGACGTCGACACGCTGATCCGCGAGCGCTCGCACAACGCCCGCTCGCTCGACGACTTCGCGCGCCGCTTCTTCGGTATCAACAACGGCAGTTTCGTGCCCGTCACCTACCGGCTCGAGGACGTGGTGGCGGCACTCAACGCCATCGAGCCCTACGACTGGCGGACCTACCTCGCAACGAAAGTGCGCGAGCACGCGACCAGCGCCCCGCTCGACGGCATCCGCCGCGGCGGCTACCAGCTCGTCTACGACGACACGCCGAACGCCTACCTCGCCTCGCGCGAGTCGGACGGCAAGTCCACCGAACTCCTCTACTCGCTCGGCCTGAGCGTCGATCACGACGGACGGATCAGCGAGGTGCTCTGGGACAGCGTCGCGTTCCGCGCCGGACTGACCGCCGGTATCACCGTCGTCGCGGTGGACGGCGCCAACTTCGACGGTGATGTGCTGAAGAACGCGGTGCGTGCCGCCAAGGGCACGACGACCCCGATCCGCCTCCTGGTCAAGCAGAACAAGCGCTACCGGGACGTGGAGCTCAACTACCACGACGGACTGAAGGTGCCGCACCTCGTCCGCGACGAGTCGCGCCCGGCGCTGCTCGATGACATCCTGACCCCGCGGCGTTAACGGCCGCGGCGCCGGGGACTGCGGCTCGCGTCAGCCGCCGACCGCGACGGTGTGCAGCAGGCGCCCTGGCAGGAACGTCAGGGCGCCGGCGACGAGGAGCGCGAGCACGTAGAGCCGGATCATCACCCGGCGGTGGGTCACGACGTCGTGGCGGCGGGCGGCAAGGTAACCGCTCACCACGCCGTGCACCGTGACGAGGATCAGCAGGTGCACCGGGCTGAACCCGAACGGGCCGCCGGGGTTGAGTTGGTGGATGAAGAGTGACGACAGCGCGGTCACGAGCATGAACGCGAGAAAGGCCCGCCCGACCGCGCGGTGCAGCGGACTGCCCTTGCGGCTCGCGACCATGAGCCAGGCGCCGGCGAACACCGCGGCCGTGGCGACCGCCGTGTGCAGCCGGATGGCGGGGCTGGCCTCGAGCAGCGGTGTCAGGTTCATGGCGTCTCCCTGTGACGCAGGCGGTAGATCACGGCCATCAGCGCGAGCCACGGCAGGCCGGTGAGCGGCGCGATGCGCCAGAACTCGGCATCGAAGGCCATCGTCACGACCAGCGCGCCAAGCACCAGCAGCGCCGCCCACTGCAGCCACGGAAAGAGCGGCATGCGCAGCGCGAGCGCCCGCCCGGCATGGGCCCGGCGAAAACCGAGGTGCGACAGCAGGATCATGACCCAGCCGAAGACGCCGGCAAAGAGCGCGATACCGAACAGCACGCCGTACGCACTCGGCGTGGCGAACGCCGCGAGCACGGCGACGAGCGCCGCCCCGGCAATGACGAGGCTTGCGTTGCGCGGCACGGCCGCGTCGCTCAGCCGTCCGAGCAGCGCGGGGGCGTCGCCGGCCTTGGCCAGCGAGAAGAGCATCCGCGCCGACAGGTAGAGGCTCGTGTTCATCGCCGACAGCGCCGCGATCGTCACGACCCCGTTCATGAGCGTCGCGGCGCCGGGGATGCCGACGCTCTCGCAGACCTGCACGAACGGACTGCCGGCCACGGTCCCGGCGCCGGTCGTGGTCCACGGCAGCAGCGTCACCAGCACGCCGATACCGAGGCCGTAGAACAGCACGAGCCGCAACGCCATCGTGCGCAGCGCCGCCGGAATGGCCCGCCCGGGGTCGGCCGCCTCGCCGGCGGTCGCGACCACGAACTCGATGCCGAAGAAGGAAAAGAGCGCCGCGAGGGACGCCATCCAGACACCGCCGAGGCCGTGCGGCAGGAAGCCACCGGGCAGGCCCGTCAGGTTGCTGAAACCGGGACTCGTGCCGGACACGCCGAGCAGGCGCACGACGCCGACCGCGATGAAGAAGACGATCGCGCCGACCTTGAGGGCGGTCAGCAGGGTCTCGACCGAGGCAAAGCGCGCCACCGGCCGCGAATTCAGCCAGGCGACCAGGACGATCGATGCCAGCGCAAACGGCAGCGGCCCGGCGGCCGGAAACCAGTAGCTCGCGTACGTGCCGACGGCGACCGCCTCGCTGCCGATCACGAGCACCTGCCCCATCGCGTAGGTCGTGCGCAGCAGGAAGCCGGCGAGCGGCCCGAGGTAGAGCTCGGCGTAGCTGCCGAAGGAGCCGGCGACCGGGTGGACGACCGCCATCTCCGACAGGCTGAAGACGATGACGACGGTGATCAGTGCGGCAAGCAGGTAACTGAGGAGTACGGCCGGGCCCGCGTAGTGGATCGCAATGCTGCTGCCGAGGAAGAGCCCGGTGCCGATCGCCCCGCCGAGCCCGATCATCGTGATCTGGCCGGCACCGAGCGTGCGCCGGAGCCCGCCCTCCCGTGCCTCGAGCGCCCGCGCCGGCGCGGCCGCGGGCTCGGTTGCCGCGGGTGCAGCGGTCGGTGCGCTGACCGCCGCGGGCGGCACGCTCACGCGCGGGTACCGCGTCAGACCAGCCGGTCGATCAGCGCGTCGAGCATCTGGTCGCAGCGCGCAAGCTGCTCGGCGGTCACGTGCTCGTCCGGCTTGTAGGCGTCGCCGATCGAGCCCGGGCCGCAGACCACCGTCGGAATGCCGAGCTGGGCGGCGTAGAGCCCGCCCTCGCTGCCGAACCCGACCTTGACGCACTCGCGGTGCCCGACGAGCGAGGCCACGAAGCTGACGATCTCGGCGTCCTCGGCCGTCTCGAGGC
>CAITAM010000243.1 GCA_903890265.1 uncultured Pseudomonadota bacterium
CGAGCGATTTCACGACCTTCGGATCCAGGCGGGTGAAGAGCGGCGCGTAGGGGTTGAGCGGCGTGCCGAGCAGCGGCGTCGCGAGGTCGTCCCAGTGCCTGAGCGGCGCGCCGAGGAAGGCCTCGGCCTGCCCCGCGACCTCGGGCAGGACGGGCTTCAGGTAGCCGATGAGGACACGGAACAGGTTGAGGCCCTGGGTACAGACCGCGACGACGGCCTCGCCCTGCGCCGGGTCCTTGGCGAGGCTCCACGGCTTGTGGGTGTCGATGTACTGGTTGGCGCGGTCGGCGAGCATCATGACCTCGCGCATTGCCGAGGCGTAATCCTTGCTCTCGTAGTGCGCACGAACGCTGGCGCCGGCAGCGACGAAATCGGCATAGAGCAGCGGGTCCGCGAGCGTTGCCGCCAGACGTCCGCCGGACTTCTCGATAAAGCCGGCGCAGCGGCTCGCGATGTTGACGACCTTGCCTACGAGGTCGGAATTGACCCGTGCAACGAAATCATCCAGCGCGAGATCAAGGTCATCGATCCCGGCGCCGAGCTTGGCCGCAAAGTAATAGCGCAGCGCCTCGGGTGGCAGGCGCTCCAGGTAGTCGCGGGCAAGGATAAACGTGCCGCGCGATTTCGACATCTTGAGTCCGTCCACGGTCAGGAAGCCGTGGGCGTGGACGCCGGTCGGTCGGCGCAGCCCGGCGCCGGTCAGTACCGCCGGCCAGAACAGCGTGTGGAAGTACAGGATGTCCTTGCCGATGAAGTGATAGAGCTCGGCGGTGCTGTCCTTGCCCCACCAGTCGCTGAAATCAAGTCCGTGGCGCGCTGCGTAATGCTCGAAGCTTGCGATGTAGCCGATGGGCGCATCGAGCCAGACATAAAAGTACTTGCCGGGTGCGCCAGGGATCTCGAAGCCGAAATACGGCGATTCGCGCGAGATGTCCCAGTCTTTGAGTCCGGCGCTGAACCACTCGTCGAGCTTGTTGGCGACGCCATCCTGCAGGGCACCCGAGCGCGTCCATTCCTTCAGCATCGGCTCGAAGGCGGTCAGCGAAAAGAACAGATGCTCCGACTCCCGCTCGACGGGCTTCGTGCCGCTTACCACCGACACGGCGTCGATCAGCTCGGCGGGGCTGTACGTCGAGCCGCAGGACTCGCAGCTGTCGCCGTACTGATCCGGCGTCTTGCAGACAGGGCAGGTGCCCTTGACGTAGCGATCCGGCAGAAACATGCCGGCGGTTTCGTCGTAGGCCTGGCGGACGGCGCGTCGCCTGATGTGCCCGGCGGCGTCCAGGATCTTGAAGATCGCCTCGGTGCGCAGGCGATTCTCCTCGCTGTGCGTCGAGTGGAAGTTGTCGTGGGCAATCAGAAACCCGCGGTAATCGGCGCTGTGCTCGGCCGCGACGCGGGCGATGAGCGTCTCCGGCGTCACCTGCTCGGCCTGGGCCTTCAGCATCACCGGCGTGCCGTGGGTGTCCTCCGCACAGAAGTAGTACGCCTCGTTCCCCGACAGACGCTGGAAGCGGACCCAGATATCGGTCTGGATCGCCTCGAGCAGGTGTCCAAGGTGCAGCGGACCGTTGGCGTAGGGGAGGGCGCTGGTGACGAGTAGGCGGCGCATCGGGGCACTTCGCGGCAGGAGAATGACCGGCAATTATGCCACCGGCCGCCCTGCCGTGCCCGCCACCCTCAATCCGGCTCGTTGCCCCGGTACTGCTCGAAGCGGGACTTGTTGATCGCCTTGCGAAAGGCGTCGAGCCCGCTGATCTGGCCCGCGTCCAGCAGCGCCTGGATCGCCGAGTCCATGGTCCGCATGCCGTGCTGCGAGCCGCTCTGCATGGTCGTCTCCAGCTGGTCGATCTTCCCCTGCCGGATCAGGTTGGCCACCGCCGGCGTGTTGATGAGCACCTCGAGCGCCGCCACCCGTCCGCCCTTGCCGCCCGCGCGCGGAATGAGCTGCTGGGAAATGACCCCGCGGATACTGGTCGACAGCATCGTCCGGACGTGGCCCTGCTTGTCGGCCGGGAAGGCGTTGACGACGCGATCGATGGTGGCCGCCGCGCCGTTGGTATGCAGCGTGCCCATGACGAGCACACCCATCTCGGCCGCCGACACCGCGATGCCGATCGTCTCGAGGTCGCGCAGCTCGCCGACCAGGATGACGTCCGGGTCCTCGCGCAGGGCCGAGTGGATGGCGGCGGCGAACGAGGGTGCGTGCACGCCCACTTCACGCTGGCTGATCAGGCTCTTCTTCCGGTGGTGGACGAACTCGATCGGGTCCTCGATCGTCAGGATGTGCCCGCTCTGGGTCTGGTTGATGTCGTCGATCATCGCCGCCAGCGTCGTCGACTTGCCGCTGCCGGTCTTGCCGGTGACCAGCACGAGGCCGTTGGTATGCCGGCACAGGGCGCGAACGGCGGGCGGAATGTTGAGTTCGTCCAGGGTGAGCGCCTTGGCGGGGATGACGCGAAAGACCGCGCCCATGCCGCCGAGGTGGCGCAGCACGTTGACGCGGAAGCGGGCAAGATCCGGCACCGAATACGCGAAGTCCGCGCCTTCCTTCTCGGCGAAGCGGGCCCGCGCCTTCGGCGGCATGATCTCCTCGAGGGCTTCCTTGACGAAGGCCGGGGTCAGTCGCTCCTCGGACATCGGCCGCAGCTCGCCGTAGATGCGCAGCCGGGCAAAATCGCTGCCCATGAAATGGAGGTCGGAGGCCTTCTGCTTCACGACCTGGTGCAGGTAGCTGTCGATCTTGTTGGCCACGGTCAGCCTCCCGTGCCGTCGGCCGGACCGCCACGACCGGAATCGGCCACGTAGCGCTGGAACTGCTTCTTGTCCACGGCGTAATCGTAGGCGTCGTCGGGGTCGAGCTCCCGCGCCTGCAGGCCGGCGAGCAGGGCCTGATCAAGGAGCTGCATGCCGACGTCACGGCCCGTCTGCAGCTGGGCGGGAACCTGGTGGGTCTGGTCCATCTGGATGAGTTTGCCGATCGCGCGGTTCATCAGCATGATCTCGCAGATCGCCTTGCGGCCGCGCCCCTCTGCCCGCTTGACGAGGATCTGCGTCACGACCGCGATCAGGCTCTGCGAGAGAAAGGCCTTGGTCTGCTCGCGCTCCTCGATGGGCAGGGCATCGATGATGCGGTCGATCGTCTTGACGGCGCTCGTCGTGTGCAGCGTGCCAAAGACGAGATGGCCCGTCTCGGCGGCGGACATCGCCATTCGGATGGTGTCGGCATCGCGCATTTCGCCGACCAGGATGACGTCGGGATCCTCGCGCATCGCCGCCCGCACGCCTTCGGCAAAGCTCGGCACGTGCGTGCCGAGTTCGCGCTGGATCACCTGCGACTCACGGCTCGGGTGGACGAACTCGATCGGGTCCTCGAGGCTGATGATGTTGAGGCGCCGGGTCTGGTTGAGTTCGGCGATCATCGCCGCGAGCGTCGTCGATTTGCCGGTGCCGGTGGCGCCGGTGACCAGGATCATGCCCTGGTGATAGTCGAGCAGCTTGTTGATGACCGGCGGCAGGCCGAGCGTGTTGAGCGCCGGCGTGGTGGTCGGGATCGTACGGAACACGGCGCCGACGCCGGTCTCCTTGCGAAACAGGTTGACGCGGTATCGGCCGCCCTCCTCGCTGACGTAGGAGAAGTCGAGGTCATGACCGTTGGCGAATGACGACCGCTGTGCGGGCGTCATGATTTCGTGCACGTAGCCCTCGAGTTCGGTGTTCGACAGATCGCGAAACCGAATGGGCAGTAGGTCGCCGTGCATGCGCAGCATCGGCGGCACCCCGACGGCCAGGTGGATATCCGAGCACCCCTGGGCGTTGCCCAGCTTGAGGAACGCGTCTATTCGTGGCATGCCTCACCTTCGCCGCCCGGCATCACTTCAGCCTGGCAAGTTCCGCCTTGAATTCTTCCATCGACTGGAAGCGCTTGGCCTTGTCCACAGACATGGCCTTCATGATGAAGTCGGACAGCGGCGCTGACAACGCCTTGTTGACGTCCGAGGGTGCTGCTGCCTTGCCCTGCACGTGCTGGTACATCACGGACATGTGGTCACCGCGGCTGTAGGGCGGCACCCCGGTCGTCATCTCGTAGAGTATGACGCCGAGGCTGTAGACGTCGGCGCGCGGATCGACCTTTTTGCCAAGAATCTGCTCCGGCGCCATGTATTTGGGGGAGCCGATCACGTAGCCGGTCTTGGTCAGCTGCGTGTCGCCCTCACGCTGAACCGCCGCCACGCCGAAGTCGACGATTTTCAGCAGCGACTCGTCGTTGATGAGGACGTTGGCGGGCTTGAGGTCGCGATGCACGACCCCGACCTGGTGCGCGACGGCCATGCCGGTCGCGATATCGTCGGCGAAACCGAGCGCGCGGGACAGCTCCATGGGCTGTCCCTGCGATATTTCCTGGCCCAGCGTATGGCTCTTGAAGTACTCCATCGAGATGGCGTCATTGCCGCGGATGTGCAGGAAATCGTAGATGCGGATCACGTTCGGGTGGGTGATCTTGCGCGAATAGCGCAGCTCGTGGACGAACCGCTTCATCATCTCCTCGTCCTGGGAGACGTTCGGGTTCAGGAACTTCAGCACCAACCGCTCATCGACGACCGTGTCCTCCATCAGCAGCACGGTGCCGAACGCGCCCTTGCCGATCTTTTCGATGAAGCGGTAGCGGCCCTCGAGCACGTCGCCGGGGTTCAGTGTCGAGATGTCGAGTGGCGCACTGGTCTGCTCGCTGTTCTTGACGATCGCGGCGACGTCCACCGACTCCGCCAGCATGGTGCGTGACGTCTCGATCTGCGCCTCGACCGAGAGTCGGGCGCTCGCCGACGTGCCGCCTTCCGTGAGGCGGTCCTCGAGCTCGGCGAGCGCACGTTTCGCGGCGATCTGCAGGGTGCTGTCGCCGGCCTTGCCGAGGGCTGCGATTTCGCGGCGGACGAGGTCGGCGTGCTCGCTGTCAGCGACCCGCGCGACGGCGACCATGGCCTCGACCCGAATCGAGTTGTGCATGCTCGCGAGGTAGGGCATCAGCACGTCGAGGGTGGCGGCCTTGCCGATCTGGCCGAGCGCGCGAATCGCCGCGGGCGCGGCCTTCGGGTTCGTTTTAAGGATCTCGACGAGCCGCGGTACGGCGCGCCCCTCCTTCATGGCACCGAGCGCATCGATCGCGCGCTCGCTGACCCACCAGTCGCTGTCCTTGGTGGCCTCGATCAGGTAGGCGACCGCCCGCTCGTCGCGGGTCTGGTTCAGGATCTCGATGGCGGTGCGGCGCAGCTCCTCGTCCTTGTCCTTGACGAGCTCGAGGACCGCGTCAACCACCCGCGGGCCGCCGATCTTGCCGAGCGCGTCAGCTGCCCGGCTGCGGACCCACCAGTCGGCATCCTTGATGGCGTCCAGCAGGTACTTGACCGAGTCGGCCGTGCCAAGCTCGTTCAGGACCTCGACCGCGGAGCGTCGCGCGTACTCCGATTCGTCCTGCAGGGCGTCGACGAGGTAGCGGACCGTCTGCGGGTTGCGGACCTTGATCAGCACGTCGACTGCGCGGTTCTGCACCTCGATGTCGCTGTCTCCGAGCGCCGCCACCACCGGCTGGATCTCGTTGATCCGGTCGAAGCGACCAAGTGCTGCCAGTGCGGCCTGGCGGATGAACTTGTTCGGGTCGCGCAGCTGGGCCGAAATGGCGCGTTCCACTGCCGGGGTCTGGAATCGGCCGAGGATCTCCAGCATGTGCCGGCGCACCGCCGGGTCCTTGCCGTCGACGCGGGAAATGAGTTCAGGGAGCGCGCTTTCGTCGGCGATCTCGCCGACGATCTTGTAGAGGGTGGCCCGTTCGCCCGATTCGATACCGGCGGCGGCGGTCAGCAGTTCGCTGACCTGGAACCGCTCCTTCTGCGCGGTGATGATGTCGATCACCGAGCCGCGGGCGATCTCCGGGTTCTTCAGCAGCTCGAGAATGCTGCGGGTCGACAGCCCGCGCGTCCCGGCCAGCGCCCAGGTGACCGCGGAGACGACCTTGGCGTTGTCGTCGGTGAGGCCGACGGCGATCTTCGGCAGCGTCCGGTCATTGGCGATGCCCGACAGGACCTCGACCAGCGACATGGTTTCCTTGCGACCGGCCTCGCCGAGCGCACGCAGCACGAGCGGCACGACGCCCGGCCCCAGATCGATGAGTCGCTGGATCAACTTGCGCGTTTCCGGACGAGCGGGATCGCCGTCGCTGCGCAGGTCAGTCAGTAATCGTTCGCCGCGGAAGGTAGAAAACATGGCCACGGAGGCTTGCTTGTCCCAATGTAGAGCAGGAAATCCATTTACTTGCCCTGAAGAGGGGTGCGACGGAGGCCCGCACCGGCCTAACATCGGCTAATCCCACCCGCAGGTTCCTTGAATTATGGCACAGCCTGCGCATGTGCCTGACTCCACGCGGCCCGTCAGCTAGACTGAAAGCCCCCCTGCAGAGACCCACCATGACACCGATTGAGGCCCGGACCGCGGTAGCGGCCGTCATTGAGCCGCTCCTCGGCCGTCCATTCGGCACGGCGCTGGAAGACTTTAGTCTGGATGGCGACGTGGCGAGGGCGCGGCTGGTAATGC
>CAITAM010000244.1 GCA_903890265.1 uncultured Pseudomonadota bacterium
CTACAAGTACACCTTTACGAACGGCGTACTCAGCAACCAGTACCTCGACAAAGGCCGCCCCTACGGCTTCGATCCGGTCATGTACTACCTCGACTTCTGGTTCCCGCAGGTGGCGCAGGGCATGAACCTGCGGGTCGGACGGTACATCTCGATCCCGGACATCGAGGCGCAGCTCGCGCCGAACAACGTCAGCTACAGCCATTCGCTGCTCTACACCTACGACCCCTACACCCAGCACGGCGCGGTGGCGACCATCAAGCTCAATCGCAACTGGCAGATCCAGGGCGAGCTGTCCGCGGGCAACGACGTGGCGCCGTGGGTCAAGAGCGAGCGGCAGCTCACCCCCGCGCTGTGCGCGATCTGGACCTCGGATTCCGGCCGGGACAGCCTCTATCCCTGCATGAACACGCTCAATGACAGCAAGTGGCGCTGGAATAACATCCAGCATGCCGTCGCGACCTGGTACCACAAGTTCAACTCCCGCTGGCACATGGACACCGAGGTCTGGTACATGTGGCAGTCACACACGCCGAACGTGAATAACGCCGCGGGCGCGAGTGCCATCGGCCAGGCCTACAACTACGTCAACTACGGCGCGCCGAGCGGTGCGCAGTGCGACCCGGCGGTCGCGTACTGCTATTCCTACGCCTACGCCTTCGTGAACTACATCAACTACACGATCGGCCCGCGCGACATCGTGGCGTTTCGCAGCGACTACCTGAACGATGCCCGGGGCCAGCGGACGGGTTTCAAGACCCGCTATTACGAATTGGATCTGAGCTACACCCACTGGGTCGGCGACGTGATCGAACTGCGTCCCGAGCTCCGCTTTGAGCACGCGCACGACACGGACGCCTACGACAACCCGACGGCACTGCCGGGTGGCGGACGGCATTCGCAGCTGATGCTCGCGGCCGACGCGATCTTCCACTTCTAGGACCGGTGCACCCGACCGTGACACGCGACGTCGGCCCGATACGCCCGTCCGCGCCTCAACGGGCCATCCGCCCGCTTCTGGCGGCGGGCATGCTGGCCGTACTGCACGCCGCCCCCTCCCCGGCCGCCGCCCCTTGCGCCGACGGGGTCGCGCTCGATGTCATGGTCGCGTCGCACCACATCCGGCCGACCAAGCAGCTCGATGAATTCAACCCGGGGCTCGGCGTCGAATGCGTTTTCCACCCGGAGTGGGCGGCGACCGCCGGCTACTTCCGTAACTCGCTCGACCGGCCCTCGTTCTACGCGGGTGCCATCTACACGCCGGAACTGCTTCACCGCGGCTGGGCCCGGCTTGGCGTGATGGGCGGGATTATTTCAGGCTACAACTACGGACGGTTCGGCGTGGGACCGCACGGCAGCACCGGACCCGTCCTCGCGCCTGCCGCCATGGCGCGCGTCGGCCGCGTCGGTCTCAATTTCATCCTGATTCCACCGATCCCGCAGGACCACCTGCCCTTCACCATCGGCTTTCAGGCCCGCTACGCACTGCGGTAGCCGGCGTCGACCGGCATTGGCCGGCCGTCGTCAGCGGGCGGGCTGACCGAGCTTGAGCCTGAGCGTCACGATCGGTCGCTTTTCATTGACCTGCTGGCACTCCACGAGCACGTCGACCCAGCGCTGGGCGGCGAAGAGGCCCTCGCCGTGGGTCAGCGCACTCGCCTCGAACTGCGTCACGCGGACCCAGTCGGAGGCGAGGCGATACTCCCGCACCACGCTTGCCTCCGAGATGCGCTCGCTCCAGCGCAGGCGGTCGAATTCATGGCCACCGCTGACCGCAAGCTGGGCGGCGTAGAGGCAGGCACTGATTTCGGGGCGGCGCCCTGCACGATCAGTTCGTAGAGCGTCTTGATGCGCCAGGGATAGCTCGAGGAACCGGCCGCGAGGACCGGCACTGGCAGCAGCACGAGCAGTGCGGCGACGGTACGCCGGACGCGCCGCACCGACGGCGCCTGCCCGAGCTTACTCACCACGAACCCCTGCCTCGTGCAGCCGGTAGGGCAGGAACTGGAAGTCCGCGAGCGTCGGACTTACCGCGAGGGACTCCAGGAACCTTGTAACGGCCTCGGCCTTCGCGGAGCCGCGGTCCTTCAACCGCACGAGCCCGTACTCGGTGGCCAGCATCGGCCACGCACCGGGCGTCGGGGCGCGGGTCAGCAGCTGGTAGTGGCTCGGCGACTCCGGCGGCCGGGCGGCCAGCGTGCGCCGAAACGACTCGGCCCCGGCGCGCACTGCATCGTCTTTGCCGGTGCCGAGTTCGGCCGTGGCGAGCCCCTCGCGCAGCGCGTTGCCGTACTCAAGGTAGCCAATGGCGCCGGCCGTCGCCCGGACCGCGTCGCGCATGCCGGCGCCACCCTCCACGCCCGTGCCCGCGGGCCACGACAGGCGCGAGCCCTGACCGATGCGTTGCGCCCACGCCTCGCTGGCGCCGGCGAGAAAACTCGTGAAGACGAGGCTCGTGCCCGACGTGTCGGCGCGATGGACGACCGTCACCGGCAGGTCGGGAATGGCCAGCGTCGGGTTGGTCTCGACAATCCTCGGATCGCGCCAGCGGGTGATCTCGCCGAGGAACAGGCCGCCGATCGCCGCACCCGACAGCCGGAGTTCGCCGTCGCGGACGCCGGGCAGGTTGATGACGACCACGATGCCGCAGTAGTAGAGGGGAATCTGCGCGAGCTTCAGCTGCTTGAGCTCGAACTCCGTCAGCGGCACGTCGGTGAGCGCGAAATCGACATCGCCGGTCGCTACGCGCCGGATACCCTCGCCCGACCCGACGGCGTCGTAGCGCACCGCCGTGCCCGAGGCGGCGAGAAAACCCGGACGCGACGCCTCGACGTAATCCGCCGACAGGGTCGAGCCGGCACCGTGCAGCACGACAGGCGCCGCGCCCGCAGAGCCGGCAGCGAACGAACCGAGGCCGAGCGCCACGCTGAGCCAGAGCCGGGCGACACCAAGGACTCGCGCCATCGACATTGATGCTCTCCAGGCGCGTCGCCTCGCGGCGGCGCGCTACTTCTTCAGGTACTGATGCACGATGTCGATCAAGGCATCGGCAGCCAGCACCTTGGGATCGTCCCTCGTCAGCGCCGGATCCACCATGTGCTCCCGGATGTGATCCTCGATGACCTCGGCAATGAATCCGTCGAGCGCGCCACGGCAGGACGTCGCCTGCTGCAGCACCGCGACGCAGGGCTCGTCGGCGGTCACCGATCGCTCCAGACCCTCGATCTGGCCGCGCAACCGGCGCAGGCGGTTGAGCAGCTTCACCTTCTCGTTCGCAATGTGGCCCATGCTGGATTCTCCTGTTGCAAGTATAGGGGGGTAGTGTATATATTTCAACCCGCTCCACTCGCGCCCGCACCAGGCCGCAGTGCGGTGCGCCCGCCAAGGACGACCACGTGGCACCGAGCAGCGGCCACGTCGCTGCAGGAGATCGCCATGCTGCCGGCTCGTGTTTTCGACAACAGCACCCGGGTGCAAAGCGGCGTCAGCGGAGGACGTCGCGGCGGAGCGCCTGCCGTGCTTGCGCTGCTCGTCAGCCTCGCCGCGTGCGCGCTGCTCGACGCCACGCCCCGCGCCTGTGCCGCTGACGCCCCGCCGGCACCGCCGGCCGAGGCGACCCCGGCTCCCGTGCCGGACGACGCCGAGGCCGCGCCGCAGCGGTTTGCGATCCACGGCCAGATCACCTACGTCGAACAGGAAAGCGGCGGCTTCCGTGCGCCCTACGCCGGCCCGAACAGCCTTGCACCCCGCTCGGGAGCAGAGACTGTCGATGCGACGCTGTTTCTCGGCGCACGCCTCTGGTCCGGCGCCGAATTCTGGCTGAACCCGGAAATCGACCAGGGTTTTGGCCTGAGCAACACGCTCGGTGTCGCCGGCTTTCCGAGCGGAGCGGCCTACAAGGTCGGCAAGAGCAAGCCGTATTTCCGGCTGCCGCGCGCCTTCGTCCGCCAGACCGTGGACACGGGCGAGGCGACGGAGACGGTGGATGCGAGCGCGAACCAGCTCGCGGGCTCCCGCAGCCCGGATCGCTGGGTCTTAACGGTCGGCAAGTTCGGCGTGACCGACGTCTTCGACACCAACCAATACGCGCACGACCCGCGCGCGGACTTCCTGAACTGGGCAGCCGTCGACGCCGGCACGTTTGACTACGCGGCCGACGCCTGGGGTTTCACGATCGGTGCGGCGCTGGAGTGGTACCACGAGGACTGGACCCTGCGCGCGGGGCTCTTCGATCTGTCCAGCGTCCCGAACAGCGAGCATCTCGAACCGGGCGGCCACGAATACCAGACCATCGGTGAAATCGAGCGTCGCTACACGCTTGGCGGCCGTGCGGGCCGGTCGCTCGTGACGGTCTACCAGTCCTACGGCCGGATGGCGCTGCTCGATGACGCGGTGCGGGCAGCGCAGCAGAGCGGCCTTGCCGTGGATCCCGCTGCGGTCCGGGAGTACCGGACCCGGACCGGCATCAGCCTGAGCCTCGAGCAGGCCGTGAACGAGGACGTCGGTCTCTTTGCCCGCCTCGGCAGTGGCAGCGGCAACGTGGAGGCCTACGAGTTCACCGATATCGACAGGGCCCTCGAGCTCGGCACGTCGGTCAAGGGCAGCCGCTGGAGCCGCGCCCAGGACACGGTGGGCCTCGTACTGCTCAACAACCGCATCTCGGCCACGCGGCAGCGCTACCTCGATGCGGGCGGCCTCGGCATTCTGGTCGGCGACGGCAAGCTGCCGCATCCCGGGCCCGAGCAGATCGTCGAGACCTACTACAATGCAGCCGTGCTGCGGGGGGTAACGGTTACACTGGACTACCAGTGGGTGAATAACCCCGGCTACAACCGAGATCGCGGTCCCGCGTCGATCGTCGCGCTGCGGGTTCACGCGCAGTTCTGAGCGGTGTACGAACGATCTCCGACTGGGACCCGCCTGCCATGAACCCCGAGGCCGAGCACGACCATCACGACACGACGCCGGAACTCCAGCGCGCGCGCGCCGATGCCGCCTCGCGCACGACCTGGGTCAGCGTCGCCGTCAACCTCGCGCTGTCGGTCGGCCAGATCGTGGTTGGCGTCTTAAGCCGGTCGCAGGGCCTGATTGCCGATGGCGCCCACTCGGCGTCCGACCTGATCGCCGATGGCGTTGTGCTCTTTGCGGGACACCACAGCCGCAAGGCGGCCGACGAGGATCACCCCTACGGGCACCAGCGTTTCGAGACGGCGGCCACGTTCATTCTCGGGCTGCTGCTGCTGCTGGTAGGACTCGGCATGGTATCCACCGCGGTGCGGCGGATCGCGGATCCGGCCGAAATCCCGACGGTTTCCGTCATTGCCCTCTACGTCGCCGGCGTCGCGCTCCTCGCTAAGGAACTGCTCTTCCGCTACATGCTCGTGATCGCCAAGCGCCTGCGCTCGACGATGCTGGTGGCCAACGCGTGGCACGCGCGCTCCGACGCCGCCTCCTCGTTCGTGGTCGCGCTCGGCATCATCGGCAACCTCGCCGGGCTCCCGATCCTTGACCCCGTCGCGGCGCTCATCGTCGGACTCATGATCTCCAAGATGGGCTGGTCGTTCGGCTGGGAGGCCATGAGCGACCTCATGGACCGCGCGGTCGACCCAGGCGAAATCGACGCGATCCGCGAGCGCGTGGCCGCGACGCCGGGCGTCCTTGGCGTGCACAACTTACGGACGCGCAAGATGGGCGACATGATCGTGGTCGACGTCCACCTCGAGGTCGACGCGGACATCACCGTCGAGGCCGGGCACGCCATTGCCGTCGCCGCCGAAACGCGGATCCGCGAGCATCACCGGGTGCTCAGCGTCATGACGCACGTCGACCCGGCGCACCGCCCGGATGCCGACCACGCCCACCCGGCGTCGGCCGCCCGCTGAGCGGATCCGCCCGACCCTAGTCCGCGCGAGGGGCAGACCCCGGGCCCAGCGCCGCCCAGCCAAACTCGAGCAAGGGCTTCGTCGCCCGCGCGAGCTCCACCACCGTGTCGACGAGCGCGGCCGAGCGCACGGTCGCGGCCCGCAACGGCTGGCGGACTATGTAGGATTTGAGCTTCAGATCCTCGACCACGGTCTCGCCGAGTTCGCCGGTCTTGTCGGCCGGGAAACCGCGCGGTAGGCGCGCAAGGGCGTCTTCGCGCGACAGTTCGAGGCCGGCCGCCTTCAGGGCCGCGACGGTGGTACGCCAGCGGGCGGGAGCGTTGACCATCGCCCGACGAAACGATGCCAGTGGCTCGGGCTCGAGCGCATAGAAGCCGGCCGCGGCGAAGCATTCGACCGGGCTCAAGTGCAGGTAGATCAGCCCCTGTGACTGCTTCGTCCCGTCCCGGGTCAGCACCGCGCCGACGTGGTTCTTGTACGGCTGCTTGTCTTTCGAGAACCGTACGTCCCGGTTGATGCGAAATACCGATGACTTGAGCGTGCCCTTGAGCGGAATTCGCTTTGCCTTCAAAGCAGCGCTCGCCGCCTGCAGGAACAGATCCATCGGCTGAAGGACCAGCGCCTCGTAACTTGCCTTGTTGGCGTGAAACCATTCCCTGGTCTGATGCGCCTCGAGTGCCATGAAAAACTGCAGCGCTTTCGGCGAGAAGCCGCGGAAGTCTGGCGATTCGCTGGCCGCCGCCGTCCGGGCGGGCGCGACCTTGGGTTGCTTCGCGGCAGCGACGGGCACGCGGTTCTTGCGAGGCATGGCGATCTCCGTGACATCAACGACAGGTTGCAGAAAAAACCACGCCAGCAGACCCAAAGAGACCCTAGGCTCGGCCCGGTGGTCAGCGGACGGACCAAAATCGCATAACGGACGGTGCCTGTCACCGCCACAGCCGGTACCCACCTGACGCAAAATGACCGCGGTCCGCGACACCGGCGTCCCGCACAGGGGACCCGTCGCACCCCCGACTGACGGTCCCGTGACGAACTCCCCTGGTCGGGACAAGGGAGTCCCGCGTGAGACCTTTGCGTCGGCTGAGTAACGCCCCCCACGGCCGGCGGAGCACCGTTCAGGACCGCGCCCAGTACTCCGCGTAACGTCCGCCGATGCCATCCACGATGGCCGGATAATCATGGCCAACCCCCGGCACCTCGATGAATTCGTGCGGGATACCGAGCGAAGTCAGCAAGGCGGCGTACTCACGCAGGACCGCGACCAGCCGGGTATCCTCGCCGCCGGCGAGCAGCCGAATCCGGCTTCGCTGCCGGAGGGCCGGCGCATTGCCGACGGTCAGTGTCCATGGGCCCACGGCGTCGTAGTACCGCTGGTCTCCGGAAAACGCGTCCTCGGTCCGCTCCGCCGGCTCCTCGCCCATGTCCTTGAGGATGCTCGGTGCCACCGCCGAGACCCGACCGAAAATCCGGGGGTATTTGGCGCCCAGCCGAAGGGCACCGTAGCCACCTATCGACATGCCCTCGACGGTACGTTCGGCGGCTTCAGTCGCCGTGCGATACGTACGGTCAATGTGCTGGACGAGGTCAAACGCCACGACCTGCTCCACCGGGCGATCACCGTCCTTCGAGTCCACGTACCAGCCGCCCGGCAGCGCCTGGGGTACGACGACGAGATGGGGTGGCATCACCCGGGCCTTGATGGCCCGGTCGATCCTCGCGATGGCGGCCGCCCCGTCGCGCGAACTGCCAAACCCGCCGTGCAGCCAGTAGATCACGCCGAATCGCCGGCCGGGTTCCGTCGCGTACTGTGGCGGCAGGTAAATCCGGTAACTCCCCTGCGTTCCGGCACCCCGCGACGGGGTCGGGTA
>CAITAM010000245.1 GCA_903890265.1 uncultured Pseudomonadota bacterium
GGCATCGGCCCACGCCTTGAACGCCGCGGCATGGGTACCACCGAGCAGTATCGGCACCTTAATCCCCTGCGGTGGCACGGCCGTCATGACCGCCGCTTCGACGTACCGACCTCCGGCGCCGTTAACGACGACGGATGCGCGCTGCTTGGTCATCGGCGAGACCGAGTTCAGGTCGACAAAGAACGCGCCCGATCGAATTCCGCCGGCGGTCTCGGCCGCCGCGACCTCGGCCTGCGCCGCGGTCACGGCACAGAAGACCACGTCGCACGCCTCGGCCGCCTCGGCGGCGCTGGCCAGCGCCTCGACACCGAGGGCCGCGGCACCCTGACTCGGCCCGCTGGCCGGGTCGGCGAACCGGCGATCGTACGCCCTAACGACGTGTCCCGTTGCGCGCGCGCTTTCGGCAAAAATCCTGCCGACCTCGCCGAGCCCGATGATCGCAATCGTACCCACCTGCGCCCATTCCCCGCCGCACCGGAACCGAACCGAGAGTGCCAAAGGCCGATACCCGCCGGCAATCCTGCCGGCGGGTACCCGTGCGGTCTCAGAACTTCACGCCCATCGTCACACCGAAGGTGCGCGGGTCCGTAGCGGGCACGTTCTGCGAGCCATAGAGTCCCGATACCGGCGTACCGGTCGGGTAGGTGGTGATCTGCAGCTTTTTCTCAATGTTCTGCACGTACGCGCCGCCGTAGAATTTGCCGTTCGGCGCGGTGTAGCGGATGTCTGCCGACGTGCGCGTGAACGAGGGCTGCGTGTAGCTGATGTACGGACCGAGATTCGTCTCGAGGTACGAACTGCTGTACTTGAAGTCAAGGTGCGCGCGGACGGTCGCCCCATTCGCCACGTTCCAGTAGTGGTTGTAGCGCAGGTTCCCGACGAACGTCGGCGTGTTGTCCAGGTCGCGACCTGACAGGTCCACCGCGTTGCCGGCAGGATCCTTCTCCTGGAGCGCGACGTACTTGGACTTGAGCAGCGTCATGCTGAAGCCGATCTCATCCGACGGGGTTGCCCGCCAGGTCAGGTCGTTCTCCCAGCCGTAGATTTTCGCCGGCACGACTTCCGTGACGATGACCAGCTGGCCGTTGTAGGAAATCAGGCCGCTGGTCTGCCGGGCCGAATAGTCGTAGTAGAAAAGGTCGGAGTTGAACTCAAAATTCGGCGCCGGACGACCTTTGTAGCCGATTTCGTAGGAGGTGAGAGTCTCCGGGCCGTAGGGGTACGGACCGCCGTTCGCACGCGGGTCGCTGTCGTTGAAGCCACCGCCCTTGAAGCCGGTCGCCACGTTCGCGTAGAGCATCTGCGTGTCGGTGAAGTGCCACGCTGCACCCACCTTGTACGTGGTCTTGCTGTCGCTCTCCGAGCCGTTATTGGGGAATCCAACGCAATCCGCTGGCGCGATGCAGGGTTTTCCATCGGGCGTCGGCCAGTAAAACGGGGGCGTCTTCGAGGCCGACAGCGGCGGCGGCGCGTAGGGGCCCGGCGCGAACGTTCCGTGCCGCTCCACCGAGTCATTGGTGTAGCGCAGGCCCAGGGTGAGATCGAGCGCGCTCGTGGCGTGCCAGGTGGTCTGCGCGAACACGCCTTTCGCGGTGTGCAGCGTCTGGTTGAGCGGGTCGATGCCGTTCAGGCTGTCAGAAACCTGAGGGTAGCCCGTGACACTGTTGGGGTACCCCGTGCCGGTGGATGCAGCGGACCAGTTATGGTCGCTCTCGTGGCTGTTCTCGTGGTAGTAGGTGAGACCGGCAACCCAGTCAAAGGGCCCGGGCGTCGAGTTCGCAATGCGTACTTCGTGCGAGTCGGTCAGGAAGTGCGCGTTGTACTGCCGCCACAGGTACGTCGGTACGCTGTAGGGCTGGCCGATATTGTTGTTAGCGAGCGGGTTACTGGTGGTCGTCGAGTACTCGTCGGCCGAGTAGTTGTAGTACGCACCAACGTACGTCAAGTGGGCCGGGCCAAACGTCCAGTTAAACTCGGCACCGAAATTGGAGTAGGTGTCGTCAAGCCGGTTCGGGAACGGATTGAGATAGACCTGGCGCTGGTCGGCGCCGGTGGATTTTGTCAGCAGTGAGTCGTACAGCACGCCGCCCGGGCCGAGGCCACCGATACTGCCATTGGTCTGGCGCAGCAGCAGGCTCATGTCGTCGTTGATCGACCACAGCAGCGAGATTCTCGACGTGAGATCGTTCTGGTCGTTGGCGACCGGAGCACCCGTGCCGAGCTGGGTCGTGTACGCGTCGTGCACGTTGTAGTTGACGGCCGCGCGGATCGCAATCGAGTCGGTCAGCGGGACGTTGACCACCCCGGTCGTCCGGCGCGTATTGAAATCGCCAACCGTCAGGTCGGCACTCGCCTCGAAGACGTTCTTCGGCTGGTTGCTGATGACATTGATCGCACCGCCGGTACTGCTCTGGCCGTACAGCGTGCCCTGCGGCCCTTTCAGCACCTCGACGCGCGCGAGATCAAAGAACGATCCGCTCTGTTCGTAGCCGCGATTAAGGGCGATGCCATCGACGTTGAACGCGATCCCCGGGACGCCCTTGCTGGTGGTATCCACGGACGTGACGCCGCGGATGGACACGACGTTACCAAACACGCCCTTGTTGACACTGATGGACGGATCCACGTTCGACAGATCCGCGACCGTGATGACCTGGGACACCTTCAGGGTGTCGCCGCTGTACGTCGAGAGTGCGATCGGCGTCTTGAGCGCACTTTCGGTGCGCTTTTCGGCGGTCACGACGATCTCGTCGAGGACCGTGCCTGCGGCCGCTGCCGGTGAGGCATCCGGTGCCGCGGCCCGCGCCTGCAGGGCGACCGCAGCGATCGCGGCGGCCAGAATCTTCGATGAATAGGTGTTGTGCTTTCCCATAGGGCCTTCCTCTCCTGGACGGTCGGTACGTGGGCAGACGCGTCGCGATGTGCGCTCTCCCGGTGCGTCACTGGTACCGACAACGCCTCGCCGGATGCCTATACCTTGTTTAGACTGGCGCTATAACGAAACGAAAATCGCTCGTATTGGACTGATTTTTAGGTTTTTTTTCAGCGATCAGCCAACGCCGGGCTGCACCCAACCTGTCAGTCACGGACCCCGGAGCGAGTCCGCGCGCACCGTTTGCGCACTGCGTTGCACCAATTATGCCCAGCGCTTCAGGCGGGGCTAACGCGCACCCCGGTGCTTGATCCAGAGCGCGACGGGAACGCTGAACGCGAAGGTGTGTGACACGAAGCCGTTCAGCACGCCGTAGACGGTGTACGTCGGCGGCGCGGGCGAAAACAACGCCAGCACGACGTTGTGCATGACGACCCAGGCTAATATCCCGTAGAAAAGCGCCGCGAGCGTCGCCTCCACGCCTCGAGCGCGCAGCGCCGGCCACGCCCACGAAAACGGCACAGCCCACGCCACCGCCGTCGCGTAGTGGATCAGCCCTGATGCCGCGAGGGACGCGGCCGCCGGCCACGCCTTGACCTCGTTGCCAAGGGCCAGCACCGCCGAGTTCTGGAAAAGACCGAAGACCGTCCGCAGATGCAGCAGGTGCACCCAGACGACGAGCTCATAACCCCAGATGACCGTGCCACCGAGCAGGCCCGCTTCGACCCCGACCCACGTCCTACTCAGTTTTTTTGTCATTGCGCAGGAATCCTAGCGTTTATGATTGAGGAGCGCGCCCTGCAGGAAATCCGCGACGACATCCAGGTTGGCCTTGCCGTCGAACCGCGAATCGCCGTGACCGGCACCCTCCAGCATCTGCAGCGAGACCCGCTCGGCGCCCACGACAGGGAGCAGCAACTGGTAGAGCTCCCGACTCTGCTCACCAGGCACGGTGCAATCGGCGGTTCCCGCCTGAATGAGCATCGGTGGCGCCGTGGCTGACAGGTGGCTGACCGGACTCGCCTGCCGGGCGAGCGCGGCATTCTGCTGGATTGGCGCACCGATGTAGCGCGACTCCGGAGAATCCGCGGCGTCATGCGTCATCGCGCCCGGCCCGCATCCGGCGGCACCGAGCTGGCGGTCCATGCTCAGAAAATCGGTCGGACCGAACATGGAGATCGCTGCCTGGACGCGGTCGGAAACGTCTGCCATTCCGAGACTGGCGTCATAGAGTGCCGGGTCGTCGGCCGTCAGCGCGACTTGCAGCGCGAGGTTCGCGCCAGCGGACTTGCCCCATACCCCGATGGCATCCGGGTTCACGTTGAGACGGGCAGCGTTCGCGCGCAACCACCGTACCGCCGCTTTCGCGTCGACCACGGCGGCCGGGAAAACGGCCTCGCCTGACATCCGGTAGTTGATACTCGCCAGCGCGATACCGAGCGCGTTCAGGCGGCGTATGTCGGCGTAGAAGCCGAGGAAGGGCTCGCGCTTGTCGCCGAAGCGGAACGCGCCCCCGTGGATGTAGACGACGACGGGAAAGGGACCCGGGCCCGGCGGCAGGTAAAGGTCGAGTTTCTGGCTGGGCGAACGCGTGGCGTAGACCAGGTCGGCGCTGGTGGCGCGCGGCGCCAGTGCGCGCTGCGCCCCGAGTGCACCGCCGACCAGCACGAAGACGCCGATGCCGGCCCGCAAGGCCCACCAGCGCCAGGTTCTTGGCCGGCGTGCGCCGCTGCCGTTGGATGCCGGGCTGACCTGTTCGGGCATGGGTTTACTCCTGGTACGGCTGTCGGGTGTCCAGGCCGGCTAACGACCGGAACCCTGCGACCGTCCCACAAATGTGCGGGTACCTACTATTCAAAAATCGGTACTCGTTTTCCCAATCCGACCGGCTTCGGTTATACCAGCCGGTCCGGCGGGGGTGCCCTCGATGCCGGGACCGGATCGCGCTGCAGGCTCCCGTGCGCCACCGCACCGACCCCGTCCGCTTCCGTGCGCAACGCTTCGGCCTTCGTGGCGCCGTTTTCCTTTTGGACGACGTCGGCTGCCGATGTCTCGATCCGGCCGCACCCCGCAGGCGGCACACCCCACGCACAGGTCCGTTCCCATGAAAGCATTCGTCTACCTAGGCCCCGGCAAGCACGCCCTGCAGGATCACTCGAAGCCGGCACTCGGCCTGCCGACAGACGCCATCGTGCGGGTCACGAAGACCACGATCTGCGGCACCGACCTGCACATACTGAAGGGCGACGTCCCAAGCTGTACGCCCGGCCGGGTCCTCGGTCACGAGGGCGTCGGGGTGGTCGAGGAGGTAGGCACGGCCGTCACGGCATTCAAGGCCGGCGACAAGGTACTGGTGTCCTGCATCAGCGCCTGCGGCAAATGCGAGTACTGCCGACGCCTGATGTTCTCGCACTGCACGACCGGTGGCTGGATTCTGGGCAACACGATCGACGGCACCCAGGCCGAGTTCGTCCGCATACCGTACGCGGATACCAGCCTCTATCACCTGCCCGCGGGCGTCGATGACGAGGCGCTCGTGATGCTGAGCGACATCCTGCCAACGGGGTTTGAGTGCGGCGTCCTGAACGGCAGGGTGCAGCCGGGTTCGACGGTCGCGATCGTGGGCTCGGGCCCGATCGGGCTCGCCGCGCTGCTGACCGCGCAGTTCTTTTCACCGGCAAAGATCATCGTGGTTGACGTGGACGACAACCGGCTCGCGACCGCATCACGCTTCGGTGCGACGCATACGGTCAACAGTCGCGACGGCACCGCACCGGAGCAGATTCTCAAGATCACGAACGGTCGCGGCGTCGACACCGCCATCGAGGCGGTCGGCGTGGCAGCGACTTTCGACCTCTGCCAGAAGATCCTCGCGCCCGGCGCGACGCTTGCCAATATCGGCGTGCACGGCGCCAAGGTCGACCTGCACCTTGAGAGCCTCTGGGATCGAAACATCACGATCACGACGCGCCTCGTCGACGCGGCGAGCACGCCGATGCTGCTCGCCACGCTGACGGCGCGCAAGATCGACCCGATGCGCCTCATCACCCACCACTTCACGCTCGATCGGATCGAGGACGCCTACGAGACCTTCGGCAATGCGGCAAAGTCGAGTGCGCTCAAGGTGATTATTTCGGCGCGCTGATCGCACGCCGTCGGGCCCGGGCCCGGAACGCGGCAACCTTCGCACGGTTGCCGCAGGTCTCTGCGCTACAGAACCGACGCGTACCGGACTTGGTCCGATCGAGGAACCAGAGGCTGCAGACCGGCCCCTCGCACACGCGAACGCGGCCGAGATCCTCCTCCGTCAGCAGTCGCGCCGCCGCCAGCGCCAGCGGCACGAGGAGCTGGCGAGGCGCGTCTGCCCGCTCCTGAACGGTCAGCCGGACGAGGCCGTCCTCTGCCTGCAGGCGAGCGAAAGCCGAGCCCTCGGCCAGCCAATCGTTGAGTGCGCTGATCAGGGCCCGGTCGGCGCGCGCCGTCGCGCCGGCGCGAAGCGCGCTGCGAAGTTGTTCGCGCAGCGTCCGCGCGTCGCCCGCCAGCGTGTCCGCCGCGGCCGTGCCGTTCCGGCGGGAGATCCGCTCGCCGTCGCCTGCGCGGAGGTGCCCCGCCGCCTCCAGCCAGCGGAAAAACGCCGCGCCGTCACCGATCCACTCGACGGCCACGCCGTCCGGCGTGGCGTACGTGTTCAGGAAATCGAGCGCGGGGTGGCTCGCAAGAAAGAGCGGCGGCGGAAGGACGGTGGCAGGACTCATGGAAGAAAGAGTAACTATCAAAATAAAGTTTGACAAGTTACAGCTAAAGAGTAACTATCTATATAGTCTTTTAGA
>CAITAM010000246.1 GCA_903890265.1 uncultured Pseudomonadota bacterium
GGTCGGGTACAGGCCGTAGAGGGAGCCGTCCGTGCTCGCCCGCACCGGGTCTACCCACAGGTGCCGATACACCTCGAGCTGCTCGGGCGATGGCAGCACCGGCGGCGGCTCGCCGGCGTGCAACGCCAGCGTCGGCGCGCACGCGAGACCGATTGCCGATACATACCGCAGCGCATCGCGGCGCGTCATGCCTCCTGTCGACTCGCTTCCTGCCATGGCTCCCACCCGAGCGTCATTCGCCATCACCGGCCCTGCGCGCGCAGCATGGCGTCGAGGCGCGGAAACACCCGGCGCGCATTCAGTTCGAAAATCTTCCGCTTATCGCCCGCCGGAATATCCAGCGCCTCGACATAGCGGCGCGTGTCGTCGAAGTAGTGCCCGGTCTCCGGGTCGATCCCGCGCACCGCACCAACCATCTCCGAACCGAACAGGATGTTGTCGGCATCGATGACCCGCGCCAGAAGATCGACTCCCGGCTGGTGATAGACGCAGGTATCGAAAAACACGTTCCGCATCAGATGCTCTTTGAGGGGCGGTCGCTTCAGCATGTCGGCAAGCCCGCGGTACCGCCCCCAGTGGTAGGGGACCGCTCCACCGCCGTGGGGAATGATCAGCCGCAGCGTCGGCCAGTCCCGGAACAGGTCGCCCTCGATCAGCTGCATGAACGCCGACGTATCGGCGTTGATGTAATGAGCACCGGTCGCATGGAAATTGACGTTGCATGACGCCGAGACGTGGATCATTGCGGGGACATCCAGCTCGACCATTTTTTCAAAGAGCGGATACCAGTAACGGTCGGTCAGTGGCACCGAGGTCCAGTGCCCCCCCGACGGATCCGGATTGAGGTTGCAGCCCACAAAACCCAGCCCATTGACGCAGCGCTCGAGTTCCCGGACAGACTCATTGACATCGCCGCCGGCGGTCTGCGGAAGCTGGCAGACACCGGCGAAATTGCGTGGATACAGCGCCACCACCCGGGCGATGAGATCGTTGCAGACAGCCGCCCAGGTCACCGCATCCGACGGATCCCCGACGTGATGACCCATCGCCGAGGCACGCGGTGAAAACAGCGTCACGTCAGCGCCCCGCTCCTGCTGCAGACGAAGCTGGTTTTCCTCGATGGACTGGCGAATCTCGTCGTCGCTGATCGACGGTACGGAAGCCGGCCCGACCGACCGATCCGCGATGAATTCAAGCTGACGGGCCCGGTAGTGCTGCAAAGCGGCTGGCGCCGTCGTGTAATGCCCGTGGCAGTCGATAATCATGGTTCTTCCCGAAGAGCCGGTTGATTGGCGGTATCCGTCATGAGCGCGCAGCGGCCGGCGACTGGTCGCCACCGGGTGCCAGGGCCCAACCCGGGACGTAGACAGTGCCGTCCATCAGCTTCCTGGCCGTCCTGAGCAGGGCCGCTGACGTCACTTCGACCACGCCGCCGCGTTCGCGAACGTCGACATCGACGGCGAACGAGCCGGTCGGATGCTCGATGACGATGCGCCGCAAGCCGGTCCTGCCATGACCGCTGACGAACGCGTGGCCCACCGCCCCGGGCAGCACGCAGGCCGTGGCAACGCTCACCGCACCGAGGACACCGATCGACTCATGGACGCGGTGGGGTATGAAGGTTCGGGTCGCCACCGAGCCGCCATTCCTGGCCGGCGACACGAGGCACATTTTCGGTATCGATTTGGCCGTGACGTCACCGAGGCCCATGGCCCGGCCGGCGGCGAGCCGAATGCATTCGATCCTCGCCCGCAACGCGGCGTCTGCCTCCAGTACGGCCGGGGTTTCGCTCCCCGTCAGGCCAAAATCCGCTGCATTCAGCAGGACGACCGGCATGCCATTGTCGATGCAGGTCGCCGCCACACCCTCCAGTATCTCGACAGGCTTACCCGTGGGTAACAGGCTGCCGCAGGTCGAACCAGCGGTGTCGACGAACTCGATGGGAATCGCTGCCGCCGTGCCGTAAACGCCATCGATACGCTCGTCGCCGTCGTATTCGACGCGTCGGTTCGGCGTACTGACCCGGGCAACCGCGAGCGTCTTTGTATTCAGCATGTGAATTCGGACCGGCGTGACCGCTTCCAGGGGATTGACAAGGCCCCTTTCAATGGCCCATGGCCCGACACCGGCCAGGATGTTGCCGCAGTTCTGGTTATCCGTAACCACTGCCTCGCCCACGTTCACCTGCAGGAACAAGTAGTCAACGTCGGCCTGCGGGTGCGTCGGGGGACCGATGATCGCCACTTTGCTGGTCAGCGGATGTCCACCGCCCACGCCATCGGTCTGCCTTGGGTCTGGCGACCCCATCGCCGCAACCAGCACCCGGTCCCGGATACGGATGTCCGCCGGCAGGTCGGCCGCGTTGAAGTACAGGCCCTTCGACGTGCCGCCGCGCATCAACGTGCATGGGATACCGGTGAGCACCGCGGGCTACTCACTTACCGGGGCGTCGTTGTAGATCAGGCCACGGGCGGCGAGCCGATCGCGCATGCCGTAGATATCGAGCCCGAGTTCGCCGGCCTCAAGTCGGGCTCTGACCGCGGATTCCTTCTGTTCACGCTCGGCGCAACGCCTGACGACAGAGGCCGCCTCGTCGAGTCGGACGACGCAAACGCCGTCATCGTCTGCGACAACCACGTCGCCGGGACTGACGTGTGCGCCGGCGCAGACGACGGGAACGTTGACGTCGCCCAGCGTTTCCTTGACCGTCCCCTGAGCCGAAATGGCACTCGACCACACCGGGAAACCCATCGCGGTGATCTCACGGACATCGCGGACGCCGGCGTCGATCACGAGCGCCACAACGCCGCGTGCCTTCAGAGAACATGCGAGCAGGTCGCCGAAATAGCCCGCATCCGAAAACGACGTCGGTGCCACGACGAGCACATCCCCGGGCTGGCACTGCTCCACGGCCACGTGAATCATCCAGTTATCGCAGGGTGGAATACTCACCGTCACTGCCGATCCGGCAATCCTCGCGCCCGGGAAAATCGGCCGAATGCCGGGCCTTAACAGGCCGCGACGTCCCTGCGCCTCGTGGACGGTGGCTACCCCGTACCGGCCGAGCTCACGAGCGAGGTCGGCATTGGCCCTGCGGATCCGTGTATTCACCACTGGCATGGCAACCCTTCCTTCAATTGACCTAACCGTTGTGTGTTAGCTGGCTGGCTTTGGCGCGTCGGCCGGCGGCTGTACGGCGGCGTCACGCCCTGCCACGGAATAGAGCGCCCCCGGGGCATTTCGCGTGCGCTGGAAGTCGGCCAGCTCCTCGCCGCGCATGCCCGCATAGACGATCGCGTTCGGCAGTCCTAGAACCGCCGCGAGCTTCTCGAGTCCGAAAAAAATGGCGCCGTAGTGCATGAGCCCCCGCCAGTCTCGCCGGCGGATCAGGTCGCGCTCCTCGTCGCTCAGTGCCGATTCCGCGAAGGACTCCTCGGGAGATTCCCGGAATTTCGCGCGGTGACTCGGCACGGTCAGCTGCTGCAGGTACCGGTTGAGGCGATAGGCCCGGTGACTGCGCTCGAGGTCGAAGGGGTAGGTCCCTTCGATCTCCTCCACACCCGCAAGCTCCCGAGCCGCCAATTCCCGCTGCCTTTGGACCGCCTCGCTCGTCGGCGCCGATCCCGTGTCCTCGTACAGTGTCACGGCGATGGCCGTCATGGACGGCAGGTAGTAGGCCTGGTGTTTGCGGACCACCGTGTCCGACAGCGCGCCGCGCATGACGAGCCACATGATGACCTCGACACCCTCGAAGCCCCCGCGCTTCGCGTACTCGGCGTGCGTAATGGTGGTCAACGACACGGGATCGGTCTCGAGGCGCGTCAGGAATTCCATGTCCCACGCGGTGTTATTGAAGCCCGCGCGCTCCCCGTGCACCTGATGGGACAGCCCGCCCGTGCCGATGACCGCCACTGACAGGTCTTCGGGGTAGCTCTCGATGGCACGCCTGAGCGCCTGCCCAAAGCGATAGCACCGACGCGCCGTCGGAATGGGAAACTGCAGGACGCCCACCGCCAGCGGAATGACCTTTCCGGGCCATGCGGGGTCGTGCGGCCAAAGCAGCGATAAGGGTGAGAAGCAGCCGTGATCCAGCGGGCGGTTCTGGAAGAAGGCGAGGTCAAATTCCTCCGCCATCATCGACGCACCAATGTGCCGCGCCAGACCCGGATGGCCTTCGACCGAGGGCAGTGCCCTCGAGCCACCCCCCTCGTCCGCGACGTCGTGGCGGTCACCGACGCCCAGGCTGAACGCCGAATAATGGTCGAAAAAAAATGACGTCACGTGGTCGTTGTAGACGACAAACAGCACGTCGGGCTTTCGGTCGGCGAGCCACTGCCGAACGGGCCCGAACGCCTCGAAAATCGGCGCCCACACGGGATCGCTCTGCTTGTTCTGGTCGAGCGCAAAGCCGATTGTCGGCGTGTGCGAGACGCCTATGCCGCCGATGATTCGTGCCACGTGATTCCCTCAGTCTCCGTCGCCTTTTCCTGCCGTGTCCTGCCGAGCGGCTTCAGTGGGCTGCGTGGCAGACGAATGCCTTGCCCACCCACGAACAGTCCTGCTCGTAGCCGGCGGTGAGGAACTCCCGACCGAGCCAGTCAAGCTGCGCGCCGGTCGCCGGTTCATCGCCACCCTTAACGAAACTCGCGGCCGCATCAATGCTCCCGGATCCCGAATACCGGGTGGTAGCCGGATAGGGATAGACGGCGCGGACCCGGTCGGGCGCACCGAAGGTCGGCGGCGGCGGTGCTCCGTCCGGCGGCCCCCCGGCCCGCCCGGGCGTTGCGCCAGACGGCCGCTCGTCCTTGAGGGGCGCATGGCTCGCCACGATGGCATCCGGCGCGGTGCCCGACTCGACCCAGCGCATGAGCGGCGTCAGGATATCGAACTCGAAAAGGCCATCGCCCCCGCCGCAGTGGTAAAGGCCCGGGAACAGGAACAATCGAACCGACTCACTGGCCGCCCGCGTACCGAGGGTCTTCTGCACGGCGGTGTAATAGGCGATGGAGTTCATCGGCGAAATGTGCGGGTCCGACCAGCCGTGCCAGACCAGCAGCTTGCCGCCCTGGGTCGTGAACCGCCTGAGGTCAGGATCGGTGGCGTCGTAGATCGCATGCAGCGGTCGGAACGACTGCAGCGTCTCCTCGTCGAACTTGAGATCCGGCAGATTCCAGCCCGCTGGCATCGGATCCCAGTAGTACAGGTTGCGCACGGAACTCTGGGCAATCTCGCGGCTGAAATTCGGCGATGTCGTATCCCGCGGCACGTAGACCCCGCCCCACGCCAGTTCGGACCCCGGCTGGGGGCCACCGACGACGAGCTTGCCACCCTTCGCATCGTGCGCGGCCGCGTAAAGATCCCGCGCGACACGGACCTGTTCGGCGGACAGGCACGCCGGCGGTGTGGCCGCCGCACGGCACTGGACCACGGCCGGATCGAACTTGCAGCGAAGCGGATTGGAGATCAGACCGTCCTTCACGCCGTCCAGCGCATCACAGGCCTCCAGCGCCGCGCGATGCAACACGGGGAGCTCCGCCTCGGTGAGGATGGCCCTGCCCTGAGAATCGGTGTTTCGAAGCGCATTCCAGGCATGGTAGAACGAGTTCTGCACCATGAAGTTGAGCGCTGGCGCCCCGGCGGCGATGCCATTGAAATCGCCCGGGTAGCGCTGCGCGGCCATCAGCGCCTCTCGCCCGCCGTCGGAGCACCCCGAGAAATAGACGTATTTCGGTGGCCTGCCGTAGAACCTGCCCACGAGCACCCGCGCGATGACGTTGGTGACGTGGACACCGCGGTAGCCAAAATCGATACGGAGCTGCGGATCGAGCCGTCCCCAGAGCCCGTCTGGCGCCCGATGACCCATGTCCGAGGCCGCAAGCACCAGTTCACCGTTGTTGGCCGGCGTACAGCCCTCGGCCCGCTCGACGTTGATACGCAGATTTCCGCACAGGCCGCCGCAACCGGTCTGCAGTACCCGCTGCGTCCACGTTTTCATCGGCAGGCGCACCTCGAAGTACACCTGCGGTGAAACGTAGCCGCTGATCCGGCAGTAAGGCGCGGCCGTTTCCGCGCCCACCTCCCTGGCATCGGTGATGGTCGCGGGCGCGCCTTCCGTCTCGGACAGGTCGAGGCCGCGCAGCGCCGCGCACGGCATGACCGGCGCAACTGCCGGCAAGGCCTCAAGCGCTTGCGCGTCGCTTAAGGACGGCACAACGCACAATGCCATAGCCGTGCCTGCGGCCCACCAGGCCATCACGGCCAGCCGCCATGCCCACCGGCGCCGGAAACCAAGAGCTGTCGCCTTGTTCATGTGGACCCTCTCCAAAGTCGTATCAGGCACGGTTATCCGCAACCGAATTGGCCGACCAGAGCGATACCAGCACTGCTGTAGCGAATGCGAGCGGCGCCGTTACAAGCGCCGGGTAGTCGGACGGGAATACGGGTGCCGGGAAGTGAAAAAGCTTGACCCAGACGGCCGGGCTCAAGACGATCAGCGTGACACTGCCGACCAGACCGACCAGTCCGCCGGCGAGCGCGCCGGCCGTCGTCAGCCTCGGCCAGTAGAGAACGAGCATCAGCAATGGAAAATTCGTGCTGGCGGCAATACCGAATGCCAGGGCGGACAGAAAGGCGACGTTCTCGTGCTGAAAGACCAGCGCAAGCCCCATGGCCAGCAGCGAAATGACCACGGCAGTGAGGCGAAATACCAGGACTTCACCGTTCTCCGTGAGTGCCCTCGGTCGGATCAACGTCTTCACGACGTCGTGCGCGGTCGCCGATGAGGCGGCAATCGTCAGTCCCGCAACCACGGCCAGAATGGTCGAGAAGGCAATGGCGGCCACGATGCCGGTCAGCCACTCCCCGCCGAGTGCGTCGGCGAGGTGGACGGTCGCCATGTTCACGCCACCCTTGAGATGGCCCGCTGCGTCCGCGTAGTGCGGGTTGCCAGTGACCAGTGCCACCGCCGCGGGGCCCACCACGACGAACAGCAGGATGTTGATCAGGGCAATCAGCGTCGTCGCGAATGACACGGAACGGCGCGCGTCCCGGGCATTCCCGACCGTGAAAAACCGTATCAGCAGATGAGGCAGCCCAACGAAGCCCAGTACCATGCCGAAACCGAGCGACAGACTTGAAAAGAGCGACAGGTGCATGCCACCCGGCACGACGATGACGTGCCCCAAGCCGGACGCGCTACCCGCGCGGGCGTAGAGACTCCCAAGCGAGCCGATCCGCGCAAGCGCCAGCACCGACAGCAGAACCACGGCACCCGCCAGCAAGACCGCCTTGACCATCTGCACCCAGGTCGCGGCCAACATCCCGCCGACGGCCACGTACGTCGCCATCAGGCTGCCCACGATCGCAACCGCCGCCGTAAAGTCCAGGCCAAAGAGAAGGGAGATCAACGTGCCGGCGCCTACCATCTGCGCGAGCAGGTAGGCGAGCGAAATACCGACCGCATTGACCCCGATGAAGACACGCAGCCGGCCGTCGTCGAGGCGGCTGGTCATGACATCGCCGAGCGTGTATCTGCCAAGTCGCCGCATCGGGCCGGCCACCAGCACGAGCATCAGCGTAAGCCCTGCCAGCGGCGCAAGATAGAAGATCGCGGTGTCCCATCCGCTGCCGACGTAGAGCCCGGTAATGCCAAGCACCGTGGTAGCAGACAGAAAGTCACCGGTAATGGCGAGGCCGTTCTGCCAGCCCTTCAGCTTGCCGCCGGCGGCGTACAGATCCGCGCGCCTCTGGCCGCGGCGGCCCGCCACGGCCGTGATAAGGAGCGTCACGATGACGGTGACGACGAAGCAGAATGACGCGATGCTCACGGGCCGTCGACTCCGTCCTGGTCGGCGGCGTCGGCACTCGCCTGAGACCACACGTTGACCACGACGAGCGCGACGATCAATGCGACGACCAACCAGGTGTACACCGATGGCGAAGTCACGGCGTCGGTGTCCGTGCGGGCGGCGCCATCGGACAGCGCCGAGAGCAGCGGTGCGGGCGCGAAGAGCACGCACACCAGCAGCACCAGACCGACTTTAGGGGATTTGCCTGACTGCATCGCGAGCTACCCGCGCCGGGTGCACGGTCCCGGCGCACCGATTCCGGCTAGTACATGAACGGGAAGTATGGGACGGTCTGCGCGTTGGTACGTATACGTTTTCCATCGGCGTTATACGCATTCCGTCGTGCTGGCCGATTCACGCGTCCATCTTCAGCTCGTTGAGGTAGTGCTGCAGCGCGGAAACGAACGCCAGAGCCACCGGCATCGTTGTCTTGCCTGCCCGGTGGATCAGTCCCGCGGCCCTGCTCGGGGCATTCACCGGGAGCGGCACCACCCGCAATGCGCCCCGCAGAAGGTCGCCAGCGAGCATGAGCTGCGGCACCGCAGCAATGAAGTCGGTGGAATAGAGCATCTCGCGAATCAGACTGATCGAGCTTGAGCGTAACGCGGGCTCGATCGTCGCATCGATCGACGCCAGGGCCGCGTCGATATCCAGCCCGACGCGCTGCGACGTCGTTGGCAGAACGAGCTTGAATTCCCCAATAACCGAGGGGTTTATGTCCCGCCCGTCGAAGAGCGGATGGCCCTCACGCGCGATGATCGAGATGGGCTCGTGATACAGAATCGTGCGCTGGAAAGAGTCCTCGGACGGCAGCGCGTAGAGACGCCCGACGATGAAATCGAGATCGCCGACCTCGAGCGCCGGCAACAGCTCCTCCGTGCGACCCTGAATGATGCGAACCTTAGCCGCGGGATGAGTGGCATGGAACCGGGCCATCACTCCCGGCATCAGACCGGCGGCCGCCACCGGCAACGCGCCTATGACGAGCGCGTCGCCCGCCGCATCGTGCAGCCGGTTGAGCTCACCTTCCAGGCGCCGCAGTTCCAGCAGGATCTCACGGGCACTGTGCGCGACGACTCGGCCCGCGTCCGTCTCAGTCACGCCGCGCGAGTGCCTCTCGAACAGGCGCGTGCCGATGATCTCCTCGGCCTCGCGCAGGCTCCGGGTCAGCGCCGGCTGACTGACGAACATCGCCTTCGACGCCTTCAGCAAGCTCTTATGGGTACTGAGGCTCTCGAGCGTCCGAAGGTGCCGGAACTTCAGCCGCCGGTCGAGGTATCGACGCATGGGATTGCCTTAACTTAGCCCTGCTCTCACTCTGACTCAGGAGCCAGCAGCCTGTCCAACAGCTCCTCCAGCGTTTCGTTCGGCGGGAGCTTCCTGCCTGCCAATCGCGCACCCAGCCATGCCTGACGCGAAGCAATCGCCTGCGCCATGATCGGATTGAGGCCTGCGTCACCCACCGTCACCGCGACCTCCGCCATCTCTTCCGCGCGGCGCCGACCGTGGGTTACCGAACGCGACAGCAGGTAATGGGCGAGGCGCGGCCAGTCCTGACCCGGCAGGGTATCGGCCAGCGAAGCCAGAACATCGCCTTCGACGCCGTAGCACCGCGCGGCCAGCAGGGACTCCGCAACAATGGCCTCAAGGCCCTTGATGATGACGCTGCGACACATCTTGACCGACGACGCCGCGCCCAGCGTTTCTGAATACACCGTTGTTTGCATGCCATAGGCA
>CAITAM010000247.1 GCA_903890265.1 uncultured Pseudomonadota bacterium
ACTCCACACCCTCCTATCCCGCAGTACCCGTTCGGATTCTTCGCGAGGTACTGCTGGTGATAGTCCTCGGCGTAATAGAACGGACCGGCCGGAGCGATTTCGGTCGTGATACGGCCGAGCCCTGCCCTTGTCAGCTCTTGCTGGTAGGCATCACGCGTCATCTCCGCGGCTTCGTGCTGCTCGGCATTCAGCGTGTAGATGGCCGAACGGTACTGGGTGCCAACGTCATTGCCCTGACGCATGCCCTGGGTCGGGTTATGCAGCTCCCAGAACGACTTCAGCAGGTCGATGTAGCTGACCTTGGCGCGATCGAAGATCACGCGTACCGCTTCCGTGTGCCCCGTGCCTCCGGAGCAGACTTCGCGGTAGGTTGGGTTGGGCGTCAGCCCACCGGCGTAACCAACTGCTGTCGAATACACCCCGGGGATCTGCCAGAAGCGCCGCTCGGCACCCCAGAAGCAGCCAAGCCCAAAGACGGCCTCCTCGAGGCCAGCCGGAAACGGCGGGACGATCCGGTTGCCGTTGACGAAGTGCTGCACGGGCACCGGCATTGGCTCCGCTCGACCCGGCAGTGCGGTCGCCGGCGTGAGGGCAACGGTCGATTTCGAGAAGAGGCCCATGGCTTTACTCCGGGGAGCAGGAGACACCCTGCGAACCTCGAGAATAGGGCTCTCGCGTGAATTCTCAAGGGGGACCGGCCCGAGCGCGCGCTCCCGATCCGCGCGCCGCGTCGGTCAGTGGCCGTCGCCGCCCTGGACAGGCGCCCCGTACGGGTCAAACGGCTGCTCGCGACTGCGGTCCCGCTCGCGCTCGCGCGCGAGACGCACCCGGTCGCGGTTCTGCTCGAATTCCTTCGCGTGGCGAGCGTCACGCCGGGCATCGTCGATCTGGCCCAGGCGCTCGACGGCGGCCCACGCATTCAGGCACTCGGTTTCGTGCAGCGCATGGTCGCGACGGGCGTTGCAGCTTAATACCACCCCGTGCAGGATCGCCGGCTCCTCGAGGAACTCCTCCACGGAGCGGGTGTGCTCGCGTGGCTGGCTGCAGCCGGCGAGGGCCGACAGCAGCAGGACCAGGGAAGGACCGTATCGCTTCATGACGCGTCTGCGCCCTCGTGCGGGATTATTGTAAGCTTGTGCTCCTACGCCCTCCCGGGACCGTGATGCAGTTCACGAATGGGATCGGCCGCTGCCGATCGCGGCCGGCGGGGGCGTGATGACCCACCCGCAGAACAGGACGAGCCACCGTGATCACGTGCCAGCCGCACAACCTCCGCGACCTTCCCCCGGAGTCACGCCCCTACGGAATCCGCGTCACCCTGAAGCACGGAACGCCGTTCCGGCAGCTGCTCGGCGATGACTGGCAGAAACTGCACTGGTACGGCACCGCGCTCGAGCGCGATCGTGCGCTTGAGGACATGAGCCGTCAGCCCGGCGTGTACCGCAAGGGCGACATCGCCGACGTGGTGTTCGAGAAAATCGAGAACCTCGCCGAGAGCCGCAGCCGCTAGGCACCGCCAGCCGAGGGCGGCCGCCGGCTAGAACGTCCGGCCGAGAAACAGGTAGTAGCTCAGGTGCCCGCCCTCGTCGTAACCGGCGCCCGCGTACGCCGGACCGATCAGGGTGTCGAGGCCTAGGAACGCGGAGCCGTCCTTGCGCGCCGTGCTGAAGCGGATGTCGTGGCGCTCGTTCCAGACGTTGCCGGCCTCGGCGGACAGACCGAGGTAGGCCGGCAGCTCAAACAGTCCCTCGCCGCCGGCACTGATCTTGCGCAGGTACACGAGGCGCGCGATCGCGAAGTGCGGACCGGCCAGTGAATTGGCCGGCAGGCCGGACAGGTTCATGAAGCCACCGAGCAGGTACTCGCTCTGCGCGCCCGTGAGCGTCGTGAGCGCCGTACCTGCCGTGGTCCAGAACACGAGCGTATTGCGGCCGCGCGAATCGGCAATCAGCCAGTCCGCCCGCGCCCGATCCCCGACCTCCGTCGCGCCGAGACCCGCCCGCTGGGCATCCCACTCGAGGCTGAACGAGTTGCCGTGCCGGGGGAAATTGACGCTGTCCAGCCGATCGACCGTGAAGCGCGCGAAGTACCCCCCCTGCGCGTAGCTGCCGGGCGGCGGCGACGATTCGCCCAGCTCGGGGCTGCCGACGCTCAGGCTCGAGGTGCCCCGGATTTTGTGCACGCCCACCCGTACCTCGCCCCAGGGTCCGAGCTCGCGCCCGAGGTCCACGCCGTAGTCGTTGTCGGTAATCCGGTACGTCGCGATCGTCGCCCCGGCGGCGTCGAACAGGGGGACGTTACGGCTTTCGTGCCGCACGCTCGGGGCGATGAACCAGGGACTGGCGTAGCCAAGTGGCTGGTAGAACTCGGCGGCGAACTTCGGCCGGTCACCGACCTTGGCGTCGACGCGCCATTCCGCGAGGTAGGGATTCATGTCGGTGAATACCGCCCGCACACCCGCATTGAAACTGGCATTGCCGCGAAAATCGTCCTGCAGTTCGAGCGCGAAGCGCAGGAACGTCGGGCCCCATGACTTTGGCTGTGCATTGACGTTGAGGCCGTGGCGGTCGCCGTCGCTCGCGAGCTGGTAATCGAGGGTCTGGAAGAGGTCGCGGCCGTAGAGGCTGCGCAACGACTCGTCGATGAGCGCACCGTCCGCGGGCTTGCCGAGCGTCGGCTGCAGGGCGGCCTCGATCAGCTTGTGATACCGGCCCGCGTCCGGCGCCACGTGCACGAAATCAATCACCGGCGCCGCCGGCCGGGCCTCGACCCGCGCCCGGTACTGCGCGTAGGACGTCTCGTCCACGCCGAGCACCGCCACCCCGTCCGCGCCCTGCACGGCCGCGGTCCCGGCCGCCACGGCAAAGGACAGGCGGCTGAAATCGAGCGACGAGAGCGCGCCGAGGTCCGGGCGCACGTACACGTCACCGGGACCGAGGCTCGCCTTGGCGCGGGCGGTCGCCCGGCCGATCAGGATCGAGATCATCTGGTTCGAGATCGACAGGGCGGACTTCAGCCGGTCGGTGGACTGCAGCGGCGAACTGACGTCGACCGCAATGACGATATCGACGCCCATCGAGCGGGCGACGTCCACCGGCAGGTTCTCGGCAACGCCCCCGTCCACGAGCTGTCGACCGTCGAGCGCGACCGGCGCGAAGACGCCCGGGGCCGACAGGCTGGCGCGCAGGGCGAGCGCAAGCGAGCCGTGATCGAGGACCACCGGCTCGCCGGTCGCGAGGTCGGTCGCGAGAGCACGGAACGGAATCGGCAGCTGGTCGAAGCGGTCGAGGGTCGCCACCGGCAGCAGCGCCTCGCGCAGCCGGGCGGCCAGCTTCTGACCCTGGATCAGTCCTTTCGGTACCTTGAATTCCCCCTGGCCGTAGCCGACCGGCAGGTGGACCAGGAACTCGCGATCGTCTTCCTTGCGCCGGAAGTCGAGATCCGTGCGGCTCGGCCGGTCGCGGAATGCCTCGACCCAGTCGAGCGAACCCATCAGTGACTCGATCCGGCTGGCCGACATGCCGGACGCGTAGAGGCCGCCGACGACGGCGCCCATGCTGGTGCCCGCGATGGCATCGATCGGCACGTGCTGGCGCTCGAGCTCCTTCAGCACACCGACGTGGGCGAGACCCCGGGCGCCGCCGCCCGACAGCACGAGCCCGATGCGCGGCCGTCCGACCCGGCTCCCGGCCGCGGTGCTCGCCGGGAGCGGCTCATCGGCGAGCGCCGGCG
>CAITAM010000248.1 GCA_903890265.1 uncultured Pseudomonadota bacterium
GCACCCCTGGGAGCTGCCGGTGATCGAGGTCACCGACGTCACGCTGTACCTGCCCTGACGCGATCCCCGAACGGACACCGCACCGTGCCCCACCCAAGGCCTGCCGCCCGTCACCGGCCCCGCCACCGGCGCCTTGCGGCGACGGTGCTCCTCGCGCTGGGCGAGACCCTGGCGACGCTCGCGACCGTGGCGCCTTTGCGCGCCGCCGCCGCCGAGCCCGCCACGCCGCCGCGCACCGCGGTCACCGTCACGGTCACCGGACCCACGGCCATCGGCTTTTTCCCGGCCGACGAACCGGGTGAGCCGGACGCTGACGGGTCGCGGGCCGAAGCGCTCGCGCACGTGCAGTTCGCACTCGACGACGTGGCGCAGTGCCTGCGGCCCGACGCCCTTCGCACCGAGTTCGCGCGGACCCGCACGCTCACGATCCGAAACGGCGCGTTCGGCCGGACGTTTCGCTTCGGCGCCGACTGGCCGCACGCGGTCGGCATCGTGCTCGTGCGGCCGGGCCGGGCGCCCCGGGTCGTCTACGCGACGGCGGGTCCGGGATCGCTGCAGGAAGTCGTGCCACCGGCCGCGGCCAGCTACTTCGCCGCGCCGTCCTGCCGGCCGCGCTGACAAGCCTGCCGGCACGCGGCGGGCGATGACGCGGTCCACGGCGGATCGCCGCCGGCTGGTAGAGTGCAGCGAAGCACGGTACCGAAGCAGCCACGGGGAGGACGCGCCATGACCGATCAACCGACCTACTGGTTTCCGGCGAAGCGCTACGGCTGGGGCTGGGGCCTGCCCGCCACGACCGCGGGCTGGGTCGCCCTCGCGCTCTTTCTCGCCGCCGAAGCCGTCGTCGCCTACCGCACGCTGCCGGGAGCGCCGGCCGATTTCGCCCTCGAGTCCCTGCTGCCGGCCGCCGCGTTCTTCGTCGTCTGCCTGCTGAAGGGCGAGCCCCCGGCATGGCACTGGGGCGACTGACCGCGACGTCGCGTGCCGGTGCGCTCTACACGCTCGTGTACGCCATCGTGCTCGGCAAGCTCGGCGGCGTGGCCGTCGTCTTCGAGCCGCACGCGGGCCCCGCGGGTCCGACGGCCGCACTCGCGCACGATGTGCTCACGCTGATCCTGCTCGGCGCGCTGTCGGTGGCGGCCTGCGTCGTTGGCCTGGCGCGTGCAGGGCGGGCGTCGCAACCGGACCCGACGGTCGGGGTCGGGCACTCACGCATCCGCGTCATCGCGGTCGCCGCGGCGCACGGCCTCGTCGCCGCCGCGTGCGCCGCTGCGGCCTGGCAGCTGTTGCCCCAGAGCCTCGCGCTCCGCTCCGTGCTTGCGCTGCTGGCGGGCAGTGCCTCGCTCGCGCTCGGCCCCCTCGCCACCCCCGGGATCCGCGACGCGCCGGCCAGCGGCGCGGCGGCGCCCGCTCAGGGGGCGCGTTCCACCCGCGCGGCGTAGCAGCCGCGAACCGCGTAATGCACCTGCAGGTAGGCGTGCGCCGGGTCGCCGAGTAGCTCGGCGAGGGTGCCCTCGACGGTTTTTCCGTCGACGAGCGCGGCCGCCCGCATCCCGTGCGAGGCGTCGAAAGCGCGCACCGAGAGCATCCGCGGCCGAAAGACCTCGGGTACGCGATCGATCGCGTCAAAGGCCGTCTCCGCCCCTTCGCGGACAAAGATTGCGTGGCTCGCGCGGTACGGCCCGGGCCCCGGCTGGTGCAGGTAATTGAGCAGCAGCAGCGGCTCACCGACGGCGACGTCGACCAGTTCGACGCGATCGGGGTAGCCCGGCCGCGCCTCGGCCAGGACCCGCGTGGCACCGGCGAGGCGAAGCGCATCGTCCGGCAGGCCGTAGAGCGACCGAAACGGCGCGGGATCGAGACCTCGGATACGAAATGACATGGCAGTGCTCCGGACGGATCGAAGTCCGGAGCCTGCCGGGCCGGCGCGCCGGCCGCATTCCGTTTCCTGCGCTGGTGGGGACCGCCGTGCTCAGTCGCGGCGTGGGTCGGCACTCGTGGCGGCGGCGGCGCTGGCGTTGCTGCTCGCCCGGGCGACGCCGTGGCGGTTGAGGATCTCGGCCACCGCCGCGAGCGGCGGGGCCAGCGGCGCGCCGGCGGCGTGCCGGGCAACGAGGTCGCCGAGCGCGTCCAGCCGCTCGGTGAGTGCCGCGCTCGAGCGTCGCGCGAGCTCACGGTCGGCGAGCTCGTTGACGCAGGCCGCGGGCACGCGCTCGGCAAGCCCGAGCGCTTTCAGTCGCTGCCAGAGATAGAGCCGCGCCGCGAGCTGGCTCGGCACCTCGCGCCCGCTGCGGTAGACAAAGGCCGCCGCCACCGCGACGCCCGCCACCAGCGCGATCAGCAGCGGGATCGCGTTACTCAGGGCCGCCGGCCGTCAGGGCAGCGCCATCTGCGCGATGGCAAAGCCGACCTGGCCGAGCGCGAGCGCGCAGTTCGTGACGCCGCTCGCCGACGCCGTGCAGCGGTAGACGTTCTGCGAGACGTCCGCGACGTAGGCGACCGAGCCGGTCACCAGCACCGCGGCGGGCTGGAAGCTGAGCGGCGAGGTGGCGCAGCTGCCAAGACTGCCGTTCACGGCGGTGGTGCACACTAAGAGCCCGGGCCCGGTGGTGTCAGTGACGTACAGGCTGCTGCCGTTGAGCGCAATGCCGCTCGGTGCCGTCGGAAGTGACGTCTGCTGCGAGCAGGCACTGACGACGGCCGACGTGGGATCGGCCGCGCACGTCCAAACGCCACCGAGGCTGCTCGAGACGTAGACATAAGTCGCCGAGGCGGCGATGCCCACGGGAGCAAAGGCAAGGCCGGTATTGAGGCGCTGGCAGTTGTACGGCGAGATAAGGCAGGAGTAGATCTGCCCCGTATTGGGCAAGTTGGATCCGTCACCACCGGCAAAGTAGACCCCGTACTGAGTAGCACTTTCTACCCCACCGTAGGCCACCGCGGCGGGTGTCGGCAGCGCCGTCAAGTTCGCGCTCAGCGTGCAGTTCGTGACCGAGCCGTCGGTCGGGTTGAGCGGACACTGCAGGATCGAATAATCGACGCTGTCGCTGACGAAGAGCTGGGTTCCGTCGGTGGCGACGCCGGCCGAGGCGTTGGGGAACGGGGCCGCCGCCTGGCGGCAGTTTGACAGCGAGTAATCGGGTCCCGCGGTGCATACCGTCAGCGCCGGCCCGCCGGCGAGGTAGAGGTAGCCGTACACGTTGATCGTCGCGGTGCCCTGCACCGAGGTCGCGGGATCCGTCGCGCTCACCGAGGTGGTGCCGATGCCGGTCGCCTGCAGCAGGCCTGCCGAGAGCGAGTGGTTGCCGACCGTCGCGACCGCGGGCGTCGCCGCCGCCCAGGTCACGAGCGCGGTAACGTCCTGCGTCGTGCCGTCGGTGTAGGTCCCGGTCGCCACGAGCGATTCGCTGCTGCCCTTCGGGATCGGCGTGGCGAGCGAGCCCGCCGTGTTGAGCGAAATCGCGATACCGGAGAGGACCGCCGACGTCACGGTGAACGGCACCGTGTTTGACGTCACGCCGGCGAGGCTCGCCGACACCTGGCTGGTGCCGCTGTGCAGGTGCAGCGTCGTGACCTGGCCGCTGGTCGCCTGCGCGTTGCTGATGGTGGCGACCGTGGTGTCGCTCGATACCCAGGTGACGGCGCTGGTGAGGTTCTGCGTGCTCTGGTCGGAGTAGGTGCCCTTGGCGGTGAACGCCGCGCCCACGCCCAGCGGAACGCTGGTTTGGCTGCCCGCGATGGCGAGGCTGACGAGCGTGGCCGACGTCACGGTCAGCGGCGCGGCGGAGCCGCTGACACTGCCGAGCGTGGCCGAGACCGTCGTCTGGCCCGTCATCAGCGCGGTCACGATGCCGCTGGGGTTGACGCTGGCCACGGTCGATACGGACGACGCCCAGGTAGCCTGACCCGACACGTCATGGACCGTGCCGTCGGAGTAGGTGCCCATCGCGGTATAGGCGCGCGTCAGCCCCTTCGGCAGCGGGCCGCTGCTGGCGGTGACGGCGAGCGACACCAGCACCGCCGGCGTCACGCTCACGGTCACCGGCGCGGAGGCGATGCCACCGACGGTGGCCGTCAGCTGCGTCTGGCCGACGCCGACCGCCGTGACCGCGACGGTCCCCTGCGGCCCGGCCGGCACCGTCGCGACCGCGGTGTTGCTGCTGCTGAAGGTCGCGCTCGCGGTCAGGTCCTGGTGGGTGCCGTCGGAGTACACGCCGGTCACGGTCAGCGGACTCGTGAGCCCGGCCGGCAGGGAGGTCTTCGCCGCGCTGAGCGACACCGAGGTCAGGGTCACGGCGGTGACGGTCACGGCCGTGCTGCCGGACACGCTCTGGTAGGTCGCGGTGACGGTCGCCTGGCCCGCGGCAACGCCACTGACGAGGCCGGGATTCGTGGTGCTGCCGACGGTGGCCACCGCCGGGGTGGCCGACGTCCAGGACGCACTGTCCGTCACCGTTTTCTTGCTGCCGTCGCTGTAGAGCGCGGTCGCGACCAGCTGGCCGGTGCTGCCGGCCGCGAGGCTCAGGCTGTCGGCACCGGTCGACTGGGCCGTCACCTGGACGGAACTCAGCGTCGGTGCGGGCGGCGGTGGCGTGGTCGAGCCGCCGCCACCGCCACCGCCGCCGCAGCCGTGCAGCAGGCCAAGCAGGGCGAGTACGGGCAGCAGGCAGCGGCCGGGGAGTCGCAGGGTCGTGGTCGGTCGGGTCATGGTGTTCCGTGGCAAAAAAGCCGCAGCTGGCTAGGGTGAAGTATAGGTGAAAGGCCCGTCGCGGCCTGTGATGCGCTTGGCGGAGCGGACACCGCCTGCCGGGATAACGGCAGGCTCTGCAATTGGTTGACCAAGCCGCTAGACTGCCGCGGCTTTGCCGTCTCGTGAGCGGCGCTTAATCCAAGGACTGCCATGGCCCTGCCGGACACCGTCACCGCCGTCATTCTCGGCCTCGTCGAGGGGATCACCGAATTCCTGCCGATTTCATCGACCGGGCACCTGATCGTGGCCGGCGACCTGCTGCACTTCGAAAGCGCCTTCAGTAAGGTCTTCGACGTCGTGATCCAGCTCGGCGCGATCCTCGCGGTCGTGTGGCTGTACCGCGCCAAGCTCGCGAGCACCGTGCAGAACATCGGCCGCGACCCGGCGGCGCAGGCGTTTGCCCGTAACGTCCTGCTCGCCTTCCTGCCGGCGGTCGGCATCGGCCTCGTGCTGCACGGCTTCATCAAGCGGCACCTGTTCTCGTCGTGGGTCGTGGCGGTGGCCTGGATCGTCGGTGGCATCGCCATTCTCGTCGTCGAGAAGTTCCGCCCGGCGGAGACCATCCGCTCGACCGAGGCGATGCCCGCCCCGACCGCGCTTCGCATCGGCTTCTGGCAGTGCCTCGCCATGGTGCCGGGTACGTCGCGCTCGGGCGCGACCATCGTTGGTGCGATGCTGGCCGGGGTCAGCCGCGAGGCCGCGACCGAGTTCTCGTTCTTCCTCGCGATCCCGACCATGACCGCGGCGACGGTGCTTGACCTGTGGAAGGCGCGCGGCGATCTCGGCCAGGGCGAGTGGGGCCTGATCGCGATCGGCTTCGTGATCGCCTTCTTCTCGGCGCTCGTCGTGGTGCGCTGGCTGGTGGGCTTCGTCGGCAAGCACGGTTTTGCGCCGTTCGCCTGGTACCGCATCGCGGCCGGCGTCGTGACGCTCGGCTGGCTCGTGGCCTACCGCTGAGCCCGGCCGGGACCCACCCCAGGGCCTTGTCGGCCGACCGGCGGGGCTGCGATAGTGCAGGCCAACCGTTCAGCGCCGGGGGCATGATGGGCAACAGGATGGGTGGCGGGCTGCTGGCCCTGGTCGGGGCCGGCGCCATTGGCGTGATCGCGCTCTACCGCGGCGAGTCCATCAACGCGCTGTGGCTGATCGTCGCGGCGGTCTGCACCTACACGCTCGGCTTTCGCTACTACGCGGCCTTCGTCGCGGCCCGCGCCCTTGGCATCGACCCCAGCCGTGCGACGCCGGCCGAGCGCCTGGAGGACGGTCGCGACTTCGTGCCGACCCCGCGCTGGGTGGTGTTCGGGCATCACTTCGCCGCCATCGCCGGCCCCGGCCCGCTGGTCGGGCCGACGCTCGCGGCGCAGTTCGGCTACCTGCCGGGCACGCTGTGGATACTCGTCGGTGGCGTCCTCGCGGGCTGCGTGCAGGACATGGTCATCCTGTTCCTGTCGACCCGCCGCGACGGCAAGACGCTCGGCCAGATGGCGCGCGAGGAACTCGGGCCGTTCGGTGGCATCGCCGCGCAGGCCGGCACCATCGCGATCATGGTGATCCTGATCAGCGTGCTCGGCCTCGTGGTCGTCAACGCCATGAAGCACAGCCCGTGGGCGACCTCGACGGTGTTCGCGACCATCCCGATCGCGGTCTTCATCGGCATCTACATGCGCAACCTCCGCCCGGGACGGGTCGGCGAGGCCTCGCTGGTCGGCGTCGCCCTGCTGCTCCTCGCCGTCGTCGGCGGCCGCTACGTCGATGCCACACCCGCGCTGCACGCGCTGTTCGACCACGACGCGCGGCTGCTCGCGGGCTTCGTCATGGCCTACGGCTTCCTCGCCGCCATCGCCCCGGTCTGGCTGCTGCTCGCGCCGCGCGATTACCTGTCCACCTACCTCAAGCTCGGGGTGGTGCTGCTGCTCGCGCTCGCGATCGTCGTGCTGCGCCCGGAGCTCAAGATGCCGGCGCTGACGCCCTTCATCGACGGCACGGGCCCGGTGTTTCGCGGCACGCTGTTCCCGTTCGTCTTCATCACCATCGCCTGCGGTGCGATCAGCGGCTTCCACGCGCTCATCAGCTCCGGCACCACGCCGAAGCTCATCCGCAACGAGCGCGACATCCGCCTGATCGGCTACGGTGGCATGGCGCTCGAGTCCTTCGTCGCGATCATGGCGCTGATCGCGGCAACCCTGCTCGACCCCGGCGTGTACTTTGCGATCAACAGCCCGCTCGCCGCGCTCGGCGGCAACCCGGCGGCGGCGGTCGCGAAGCTGACCGCGCTCGGCTTCCCGGTGAGCCTCGCGCAGATGCAGGCGCTGGCCGACGGGGTCGGCGAGTCGACGCTTTTTGCCCGCACGGGCGGTGCCCCGTCGCTCGCGGTCGGCATGGCGAGCATTCTCGGCGGCGCGTTCGGCCGGCAGCTGACCGCGATCTGGTACCACTTCGCGATCATGTTCGAGGCCGTGTTCATCCTGACGACGCTGGATGCCGGTACGCGCGTCGGCCGCTTCATGGTGCAGGACGCGCTGGGCCAGCTCTGGGCCCCGCTCGGCCGGGCGGGCGGCTACCCGTCGGTGGTGTTCGCCTCGGCGCTCGTGGTCGGCGCCTGGGGCTACTTCCTCTACGTCGGCGTCATCGACCCGAACGGCGGCATCAACATCCTCTGGCCGCTGTTTGGTATCGCGAACCAGATGCTGGCCGCCATCGCGCTGTCGGTGGCGACCGCGGCGATCGCCCGCGGGCCGCGTCGGGCCTACGCCTGGGTCACGGGCCTGCCGCTCGCCGGACTCGCGTTCGTCACGACGACCGCGGCCGCGATCAAGCTGCTGAGTGCCGATCCCAAAGTCGGCTTCCTGGCCGGCGCATCGGATCTGGCGGCCAGGCTCGCCGCCGGCACCCTGCCGCCCGAGAAGATCGCCGCGGCGCCGCAGCTTGTCTTCAACCAGCGCCTCGACGCGGCGCTGACGGCGTTTTTCGTGCTGGTGCTCTGGACCGTGATCCTCGACACCCTGCGTAACGCCTGGCGCTCGCCCGTGGCGGCGGGCGCGAGCTCGGAGTCGCCCTACGTCGCCAGTCGATTCCCCGAGGCGAGCCGTGGCTGAGGCACGGCTCGTCCTCCACCGTCTCGTCGCGCGGCTCGCGGAGTTCTGGGCCGGCGCCAACGGCGACTACGCGTTCGAGGCCTACCGCCGCCACCTCGCCCGGCACCACCCCGAGCGACCGCTACCGAGTCGCGCCGAGTAC
>CAITAM010000249.1 GCA_903890265.1 uncultured Pseudomonadota bacterium
CGCCGGGAGAACTCCGGGCGTCGTCCTAGCTTAGCCGAGCCACGAGCGGGCTCAAGGGCCGGACGTGGCGCCCGGTCAGGGTCCTTCGATGGCGGCGGCGAGCAGTCGATCGGCCGTCGACTCCAGGAGGTCGCGCTGCGAGAGCGTAGACCGCCAGCCGGCAGGCAGCGCCGCCGCCCCGTACAGGGCACCCGCCCACAGGCCGGTCAGGGCGGCGGTGGCATCGGCCTCGCCGCCGAAGTTCGCCGCACGCAGCACGGTGTCGCGGAACGCGAGGCCCGCACCGAGCGCCTCGAGCGCGCACCGCAGCGCGTCGAGCGCCCGGCCGGTCGCCGCCGGCGGCTCGGTGCGCCCCGCGCCCGTGATGGCTTGCAGGACCTCCGGCCGCAGCGGCTGGCGGTCCCATGCACCGGGCACCGGACTGTACGGCGCGGCGAGGAGCTCGTCACGCGTGGCGCCACGCAGCGCCCCGTAGAGCAGCGCCGCCGCGTAGCGAACCGCATCGAGCACCACGGGCGCCTGGTGGGTGAGCCGTGCGCAGTCCACGGCCATGGCGACGCCCCGGTCCCAGTCGGGCAGCGCGAACGAGATGCCGACGGCCGCCCGAACCAGCGGCTCCTGCTCGTCGCGGGCAGGGTCGTGCGAGCCGGCGAAGGCTTTGCCGCTCCACTGCGCCTGGGCCAGCGCGCGCGCCGTTGCCGCCGTGATGCCAAGGCACTGACCGGTCGCGGACCGGTGCCCCTCGAGCTGCCAGGCGCGCAGCCGGCCGACGAGGTCCGCCGGGTCGACCGCGCCCGCGGCAAGCACACCCTCCGCGAGGATCAGCGGCACGGCCGTGTCGTCCGTCCAGGCTCCCGGTGGCAGCAGGTGCGGCCCGCCGCCGATCAGGTCGGCAATCGGCGTGAAGGTGCCAGGACGACGGTGCTGGGCGGGCTGGCCGAGCGCATCACCGAGGGCGAGCCCGAGCCACGCGCCGCGGTAGCGATCCTGCAGACGCAGCGCCACGTCGAGCACCGACTCGTCCGTCGGGTCGACGTCAGCGGGCGGCACGGTCCGCGGCCGATCGACGCCCGGCCACTGCCGCACGTACTCGAACTGCGACTCGGTTTCCGGACTGTGCGGGTACTCGCGGTCACGCTGGCTCTCCTGCCACAACTGCGCGAGTCGGGCGAGCGCCGCCTCGCCGTCGCCGAGCATTCGGGCGAGGTAGCAGCCAACGACCAGACCCGTGCGGCCGATTCCTGCCCGGCAGTGCACGTAGACGCAGTGCCCGGCGGCCACGGCCTCGTCGATCTCGTCGAGGATTTCCACCGCCTGTTCCGGCCGGGCGGGCACGCCGTGATCCGTGATCGGCCGGCGTGAGTAAAACACCGGGCGGTTGGCACCGAGATCGTACGGACCGGGCAGCAGCGGTTCGTAGGGCTGTCGCTCACCGGCCTGCGTGAGATCGATGTAGTAGTCGACGCCGGCCGCGGTCAGTCTCGCCAGCCGTTCAGCCGTCGCCGCCACGCTCCTGCCACCCGGGTAGCTGCCGGCCAGCAGCCGTCCGGGTACCACCCAGTACGTGCCCTCGGGTCGCCCGGTCATGCCAGCCGGTGGCCGTGGTCGAGGCCCTCGGGCGCAGCGGCCGCAACGGGGTCGGTATCCGCGTCGGGACTCTCGTCATCCGCCAGCCCGTCACCGTTCGTCGCGGCGCCGGCGCGCGCCGGCGCCGCAAAACCAAACGCGGCCGCCCGCGGCTCGAGCTCGGCCAGTGCCTCGCTCGCCGCGAGCAGCGCCGTCGATTGGCCGCGCCGGCCGTCGAGCCCGGCAAAATCGAACAGTGCGGGGTCGGCGAGCTGGCTCGGCGCGACCTGCGTCAGCGCACTGAACATGGATTCGATCCGACCCGGGTGGTCGCGCTCCCACTGCTCCAGCAGACGGCCGATCTCGACACGCTCAAGGCGAGGCTGCGAGCCGCACAGGTTGCAGGGAATGATCGGAAACTGACGGGCCCGTGCGTAGCGCCGGATCAGTCGCTCGGGCACGTACGCCAGTGGCCGAATGACGATGTGGCGACCGTCGTCGGACAGGAGCTTCGGCGGCATCGCCTTCAGGCGACCGCCGTGGAAAAGATTGAGGAGCAGCGTCTCCAGGATGTCGTCGCGGTGATGGCCGAGCGCGATCTTGCTGGCACCGAGCCGGCTCGCGTGGTGGTAGAGCGCCCCGCGCCTCAGTCGCGAGCACAGGCTGCACATCGTCTTGCCTTCGGGGATCAGTCGTTTGACGACACTGTAGGTATCCTGGCTCACGATCTCGTAGCGCACGCCGAGCGCCGCAAGGTAGGCCGGCAGGACCTCGGCCGGGAACCCCGGCTGCTTCTGATCCAGGTTCACGGCGACGATCTCGAAGCGGATCGGCGCGGAGCGCTGCAGGGACAGCAGCAGATCCAGCAGCGTGTAGGAGTCCTTGCCGCCCGACAGGCAGACCATGACCAGGTCGCCGTCGCGGATCATCGCGTAATCGCCGATGGCACGGCCGACGAGGCCACGCAGCTCGGCCTGCAGTCGCTTGAACGTCTTCGACGGCCGGGCGGCACCGGCGTCGACGGGCGTCGGGCCGTCAGCGCTGCTCGAGGTACTTGGCATCGAGGTACCTGAGCGCCGGCGCCGCGGACAGCGGCTTGCCGGTCGCCTGCTTGATGAGCTCTGGCACACCGAGGCTCGCGCCGAGTCCGTGCACGTTATCGCGCAGCCAGCCGACGATACCGCCGAACTGGCCGGCGGCGATCTCGGCGTCGATGTCGTCGCGCTCGGTGCGCAGCGTCTCCCAGATCTGCATCGCGATCAGCGCACCGACGCCGTACGCGGGAAAGAACCCGAAATCGCCCGCCGGCCAGTGCATGTCCTGCAGGCAACCCTCAAGGTCGTTGGCCGGCCGCACGCCCAGTCGCTCCTCGATCCCGGCGTTCCAGGCCTCCGGCAGGTCGGCGACCGCCAGCGCTCCGGTCAGCAGGTCGTTCTCGAGCTCGAAGCGGAGCGTGATGTGCACCGGCCGGGTCAGCTCGTCGGCGTCGACCCGGCTGAGCGAGCGCTGCACCCGCGTGAGATGCCGGTAGAGGTTGTCGACCGACCATTCGGGTCCGCTGACACCGAGCGTTTTTTCGAGCAGCGGCTGCAGGTAGGCGACGAAGGGGCGGCTGTGGCCGATCAGGGTCGAGAGCAGCAGCGACTGGCTCTCTTCGAGCACCAAGCCCCGGTTGCGGCCCACGGGCTGGGTGGCCCAGGCGCGCGGCAGGCCGAGATCGTAGAGCGCATGGCCGGTCTCGTGCAGCGCGTCGTACAGCCCGCGCAGCGGATGGGCCCCATCAAACCGGCTGGTGACCCGCAGGTCGCCGGGCACACCCTCGGTCAGTGGCTGGTCGCTCGCGTCGAGGCGCCCGCGCTCGAAGGAGAAGCCGACTGCCCGCATGATCTCCGCGGCCAGCGCCTTTTGCTTGGTGACCGACAGCCGGCCGCCGGGTGGCAGCAGCGGCAGCGGTGGGGTGTCGCCCTGCAGCTCGATGGCGTCGCGAATCAGCGCCGGCAGTCGCTGCCCGAGCGCCTTGAACAGGCTGTCGATCTCGCTCGTGGTCAGTCCCGGGCTGAACTCGTCGAGCAGCGCGTCGTACGGGGCGAGCCCAAGGTGCTGGCCGAGCAGCGATGCCTTGTCCCTGACCAGACTGACCACGGCCTCGAGGTGCGGTTTCAGGACGTCGAAGCGCTGCGTCCGCCGCGCCTCGACACAGGCGGCCTCGGCCAGCGCGCTTTCCTGCGCGAGGCGGGCCACGAGGGAACCCGGCGTGGCGATGGCGTGATCACGCTGGCGGCGCATCTCGCGCAGGTTCGCGACCTGCCAGTCCTCCAGCCCCGGCGCATTGGCCATCGCGCGCTCCAGCATCCGCGAGACCTTCGGCGAGCACAGGATCGCGTGGCATTCCGTCTCCAGCGCCGCCAGCTGTTCGCCACGGACGTCGATGCTGCCGCGCGGCATCATGACTGCCTGGTCCCAGCGCAGCAGCGACGCCGCGCCGCGAAAGACGTGGATGCGGTGAAATTCCTCTTCGAGCTGCTGGTACGGTGACAGTGCCATGAATGCTGTGCCCGGCTGCCGGGCTGCGACGGGGAACCCGCCAGAGGCCGCAGTCTATCAGGCAGTCTGCTAACGGGCCCCGCCGTGTCGCCATAAATATCTGTTTTATATGATATTTATAAAGTCTAATGGCAATTGACAGGGGCTTTCCCGAGACCCCGGCGCGCCGCGCTAGGGATAGAGGCGCTTCAGCATCGAGGCGACGCAGGCCGGCGTGGAGTCGCCGTCGAGTTCGAAGACGCAGGTCTCCTCGACCTGCACCGCGCCTGGCACCGGGACGACCTCCGCCAGGGTGACCCGCAGCCGCAGGCGGCTGTTCGATTTCACTGCCCGCGTGAACCGCACCCGATTCAGGCCGTAGTTGATGACCGTCCGCACCGCAGGCCAGGACTGCGCCGCCGGGCCTGCGTGCCGCAGCTGCGCGTACAGCGAGAGCGTCAGCATGCCGTGCGCAATGGTCGTTCGCCACGGCGACTCGTGCGCGGCGCGCGCCAGGTCGACATGGATCCACTGGTGATCCCCGGTCGCCGCCGCAAATTGATCGATGCGATCCTGCGTGACGGTCAGCCAGTCACTAACGTGCACCTCCCGGCCGACGAGGGGTCGCAGCACCGCGAGGAGGTCCGCGGCGGCGGCGCCGGGGTCGAGCGGCGGCCCGTCAGTCACGGGCGGCCAGGAAGCGCACGATGGCGGCAGGTACTTCCGCCTGGGCCCGCTCGCTCAGAAAGACGCCGATATGGCCGCCGTCGAACGCATGCTCCTCGTACCGCGTCGAGCGACACAGGTCTTTGAGCGCCCGCGCGGCGGCCGGTGGCACCAGGTGGTCACGGGTCGCGTACACGTTGAGCACCGGCTGCGTGAGACCGGACAGCGTCACCGCCCGGTCGCCAAGGGTAAGCCCCCCGTTCACCAACCGGTTGTCGCGGTAAAAAAACTGCACGAACTCGACGAAGGCCCGGCCGGCGTGGTCCGGGCTGTCGGCGATCCACCGCTCCGTGCGCAGCAGGCGGTCAACACGGACGGGATCGCTACCCGCCTCGACGAGCGACAGCAGCTTGCCGAGCGAATTGCCGTACAGCTTCAGTGACTGGAAGCCGGCGCGCAGCAGGGCGCCGGGAACGTTGCCGTGGAGGGCGACGAGTCGCTCGACGTCGAGCGCGCGCGCGTAGGCACCGAGCACGTCCTCGGGCGTCGCGAAATCGACCGGGGTGACGAGGGTCACGACGCGGCGCACCGTGGCGGCGTTGAGCGCGGCGTAACACAGCGCCAGCGTACCGCCCTGGCAGACACCGGCCAGATCGAGCCTCGGCTGCGCCCCGTCCTTGAGCGCGGCACGCACGGCACGCTCGAGATGCACGAGCACGTAGTCGGCGAGGCTGCGGTGCCGATCGGCGGCCGCGGGTGTGCCCCAGTCGGCGAGGTAGACGGTGCGCCGGGCGGCGACGAGCGCGCCGATCAGTGACCGATCGGCACTGAGGTCCAGCAGGTAGGGACGGTTGACGAGCGAGTAGGCAATGAGCAGCGGTGGCGGCGATCCCCGCGCGGGCTTCGGCCCGTAGCGCCACAGGGTCACGCCGCGATCGACCGCCACGGCGACGCGCGGTGTCACGCCGACCGCGAGCGCCGGCCGGCCGGCGGCGTCCATTAGTGCCGCCGCGCAGGCGGCCTGCAGGGCCGCCCAGTCGCCGGGCGAGCCGCTCACGGTCGGCGCCGCGGTGACGTCGCGGGACGTTTTTCGCTGTTGCGCGCCGTCTTCGCGACCGGCGGCTTCCCGCGCAGGGCGGTAGCCGCCCGGAGGCCTGTCCTGATCTTCGTCGCGGTCGGGCTGGCGGCGCGCTTCGCCAACGGCTTCGCGCCCGGCTTGCGCGCGCGGGCCGCGGGCGCCGGCGTGCCGCTGCGGCGCCCTGCCGCCTTCGTCGGTGCCGTGACCCCGACCGTGTCAGCACGGGCGCTGGCCGTCGCCGCAACGCCGTTTTCAAGGACCGCGACTCTCGCTGCCAGCTGCTCGTACTCCGCGCGTGGCACCGCGCCGAGGCGCCGCGCCACGGCCTCGGTACCGGCGTGCAGCGCGGCCTCCACGTCGAGGACGGCGTCCAGCACCGCGGCGTGGCAGGCGACGTGGTCGCTGCGCCGCAGGGCCTCGCCCCGCACCGCATCCTGGGTCTCGACGAACAGGCCGAGCAGCCTCGCGGGCTGACGGTCAGCGGCGGCCGAC
>CAITAM010000250.1 GCA_903890265.1 uncultured Pseudomonadota bacterium
ATCTTCCGGATGGCGCCCATCCACCATCACTTTGAGCTCAAGGGGTGGCCAGAGCCAAAAGTCATTGTCAGGTTCTGGATCATCACCGTCGTGCTCGTGCTCGCCGGTCTGGCGACGCTGAAGATCCGCTGATGACAAGTCAAACCACCTCGCAGATGTCCCGAGCGGGCGCCGGTAGTGCAGGGATTGCCCGTGCCGGCCGGAAAAACCTCGTGGTCGGCCTTGGCGCCACGGGTCTTAGCTGCGTGCGGTACCTGAGGTCGCATGGCGAGCACGTCACCGTAGCAGATTCACGCGCCGAACCCCCGGAGTTGGCACAGCTTGCAGGCACTGCGCCCGAGGTGAGGGTTCACTACCCCGACCTCGGCACCCGGCTTCTGGACGGCATGGAGCGTGTCATCCTGTCGCCCGGGATCGACCGACGGACTCCGCTGGTGGCCGCGGCGCTAGCGCAGGGAATTCCGGTCGTCGGTGACGTTGAACTCTTCGCCCGGGATATCCGGGAAACGCAACCCGATGCGCGGGTTGTCGGTATTACCGGCACCAACGGCAAGAGCACCGTCACCGCTCTCGTGACGGCGATGGCAGTCGAGGCCGGCGTACACGCCAAAGGCGGCGCCAATCTTGGGCCGCCCGTGCTTGATCTTCTTGCCGCGCCTCGGCCCGCGCTTTACGTTCTTGAGCTCTCGAGCTACCAACTTGAGTCGACCGATACGCTGCGACTTGATGCCGCCGCACTCCTAAACGTCACGCCGGATCACATGGATCGGTATGCGACGTTGGAAGACTACGCCAGGGCTAAGGCGAGGATCTTCAGCCGCGCAGACCTTGCAGTGGTCCGTGCGAGCGACACGCTCTGTCGCGCGCTCGTGCCCGCCTGGATTCCGACGCGGACGTTTGGGCTCCACAAAGACGCCGATTACCACGTGGTCAGCCGTGATGGCCGGTCGTGGCTGTGCGCGCCGGAGCACGCACTGCCCGTAATCGCGCGTGACGAGGTTCGGCTCCAAGGCGGCCACAACACCCTGAACAGCCTCGCGGCCCTCGCGATCGCGGACGCTGTGGGTCTGCCGTCGATTTCCTCCGCGGAAGCGCTGCGGAGCTTTGGCGGTTTGCCGAATCGGATGCAGATTGTCGCTGTTCGTCAGGGTGTTACCTACGTCAATGACTCAAAAGGCACCAACGTAGGCGCAACACTGGCGGCACTTGAGGGGCTGTCCGGTGGCGTCGTGCTCATCGCCGGCGGTGACGGCAAGGGACAGGACTTCACGCCACTGGCCAGTGCCTGCCGTGGAAAGGTGCATCACGCGGTCCTGATCGGACGTGACCGGGACCGCATGGCGACAGTCATGGCTGGCATCTGCAACGTCAGCTTCGCAACGGATATGGGCGCCGCGGTCGCAGAGGCGTCGGCGGTGGCGCGGGCCGGCGACACGGTATTGCTGTCACCAGCCTGTGCAAGCCTCGATATGTACAGCAGTTACGTCGCGCGCGGCGACGCTTTCATTGCCGCTGTGCGGGAGATCGGCCAATGAACGCCGCGGTCGGGCAGATGCGGATGCATGACCGGCGCAGTCGTCTGGTCTTCGACCCGATCCTGATTGCTGGCGC
>CAITAM010000251.1 GCA_903890265.1 uncultured Pseudomonadota bacterium
CGGTAGCGATTACAACTTCCAGTCCGATAGTTTTCTTGGTACCGGGCCGGCCGGCGAATCCGTCAGGCTGATCATTGACGCCGATCAGAAGCTCGGGATTGCGAGTCTCATCACGGTGCAGTTGCAGGGGCGTGTCGCGGCCGACACCGCCGGTCCGGTCACGCTTGGGGCCGCGCCGGATCCGAAGCGCTTCAAGGAAGTCGTCTTCGAGAAGAAGACGCTGTCCGCCGACCCATTCACGACGTCACCGCCGACCTCCGATGCATACGTCTACATGGACGAATTCCTGTGGGCGCTCGACCAGAAATTCCCGGGGGGGCGGATCTTCTCTTCGGCCTCTAAGCGAGCGCCGGTATTCGTCTCGCTCGATAACGAGCCAGAGCTATGGTTCTCAACGCACAAGGAAATACAGGGTGGGACCGTCGTCAACCCGGATCTCTATATCCACAAGTCCCTGCAGCTCGCCGCCGCGCTGAAGGCGCTGTTTCCAGAGGTCGTCATTTTCGGCCCGGCGCATTACGGGTTCTACGGGCTCTACTCGTGGCAGGGCACGATGACCGCGACGGTCGGCGGCCGGGATTGGTTTGTCGACCGCTACGCCCGCGCCATCCAGACGGAATCCGTGGCGGCGGGCCGTCCGCTGATAGATGTATACGACATTCACTGGTACTCCGAGGCCACGGATTCCGCGGGTCGGCGCGTGACGCAGCTGTCGGGTCCGGCGCTTACGGACGATGAGATCCAGACGGTGGTTCAGAGTCCTCGGTCATTTGCCGACCCCACGTACACGGAGCGATCGTGGGTCGCGAAGGCGCTCGGGGGACCGGTCAACATCATCGGCCGTATGAAGACGAAGTTGGCCGCTTCCAATCCGAAGATGAAGCTCGCGTTTACGGAGTACTACAACGGCGGTGGCCAGCATATTGCGGGTGCGCTGGCCGAGGCCGATACCCTGGGTATTTTCGGCAAGGAAGGGGTCTTTGCGGCGTGCCTCTGGCCCATGGGTAACAAGGAGCCGTACATCAACGCAGGCTTCCGTGCGTTCAGGAATTTTGATAATGCCGGTACCAATTTCGGCGACGTGTCCCTAGGCAGCACCTCGAGCAGCCCGGCGGACGTGGCGCTGTACGCCGCGGCGGACTCCGGTCGCCCAGGCCACTACACGCTCGTCATCATCAATCGCGCGAACGGACCCAGAAGCGCATCGGTTCGTGGATTACGCGAGGCAAAGCACGCACGAATTTTCCAGATGACGGCAGACACGCCGGTGCGGCAGGGGGTTATAACGCCGGTCGCCGTCGGCGATTCGGGGGTGACCGCCGCGGGGCTGCAGACGACGCTTCCGCCGCTGTCGGTGACGACGGTCGATATCAGCGAGACCTGAGGGACGGTACGGCGGGCCGCTGCACCGCCTCCGGAGCTAAGTCTTCAGGATCACCGGTTCAAGTGCGTCACCCGTGGTCATCGGTGGCGAATCTAAACAGCCGGACCGGCAGATCACGTCGCGCGCGACAGCTTGCGCGTGATCTGCAGTTGAAGTGCGCGCAGCTGTGACAGCGGCACGCAACCGAAGGCGACGAGGACGATGACGTAGGCAAGCGTCGCCAGCGCCGCGGCGATCAGGGAAGGCAGCGCCGACAGGGCGAATGCAACGGCGCCCATCGCAATACCGCCTAGGGCGGCGAAGAGCAGCTTCGCGCCCAGGTTGCCGGTAAACAGCTCCTTGGGACACAGAATAAATGCTGCAATGGTCATTAGGGCCTCGCTGATGACGCTGGCGATTGACAGTCCGAGGCCACCGTTGCCGAATCGGGTTTGGAAGTACGGAATCAACAGCGGATCAAGCCCGAGACTGACGAGGATGCAGCCAAATTGCGCCATGGCCCATGCACGCTGGCGATTCAGTGCGAGCAGGACCGTGCCTAGCGTCATGGTGAAATACAGCAGGAACACAAACAGCGAGAGCACCC
>CAITAM010000252.1 GCA_903890265.1 uncultured Pseudomonadota bacterium
CCGGGCTGATGCCTGCGCTCGTTCGGGCGAGAGGTCGTGCGCTGGCGATCGGTGAGGCGGACTGGTCGACGCTCGCGCCCGTGTTCGGCTGGGTGGCGGCGCGCCACGAGAGTCAGTACAGCCGGCTGTTCCGGTCATAGCCGAATCAGGGAGACTGCCGATGCAAGGGCATACATTGCGGGTTGGAATTGGCGGACCGGTCGGATCCGGCAAGACGCACCTGACCTGGTCGCTGTGTCTCGCGTTCAGGGATCGATACAATGTCGCCACCATCACGAACGACATCTATACCCGGGAGGACGCGGACTTCCTGGTCAGGAACGGCGCGCTCGCACCCGATCGAATCCTCGGCGTCGAGACCGGTGGCTGCCCGCACACGGCCATTCGTGAAGACGCCTCGATCAACCTCGAGGCGGTGCGGCGACTGAACGACCGGCATCCTCAGCTCGACATCATTTTCATCGAGAGCGGTGGCGACAATCTGGCCGCCACCTTCAGTCCGGAACTGTCGGATCTCACCGTCTACGTGATCGATGTGGCGGCCGGTGACAAGATCCCGCGCAAGGGCGGGCCCGGCATCTGCAAGTCCGACCTGCTGGTGATCAACAAGACGGATCTCGCGCCGATGGTGGGTGCCTCGCTTGAGATCATGGACCACGACGCGAGACGGATGCGCGGCGATCGTCCCTTCGTGTTTACGAACCTGAAATCCGGGGATGGACTCGCTGCGGTGGTCGGATTTATCGAGTCTCACGGGCTGCTCGTCAACCGGGGGCAACTGCCGCGGTGACGGTCGTGCTCCTGCGACCGGTCCGCGAAGAGTCGCGCGAGGTGGCGCGTCGCCGTATAGTTCGCGACTCCGTGAACGTGCGCGTTGTCAGAGACTGATGAAAAAACGAGCCTCCACCAAGCCCGCCAGGACCATGGCGGATATTGCAAAAATGGCGGGCGTATCCGCGTCGACCGTGTCCCGTGCTCTCGCCGGCAGCCACCTCGTCGAGAAAACGCAGCGTGACAGGATCGTAAAAATCGCCCGCGACGGCGGTTACGTGATCAACAGCACGGCCCGTAACCTCCGGCTGCAGCGTTCCGAGACGATCAGCGTGATCATTCCCCTCGGCCACGCCTCAACCCAGCCGCTCAGCGACCCGTTCTTCGTCGAGATGCTGGGCTACCTCGCGGAGGAGATCACGCGCCGGGGCTACGGGATGTTCGTGCAGAAAATCAGTCCGCCGATGGATGACTGGATGCATCGCCTGATCGGATCGCATCGCTCGGACGGGATCATTGTGATCGGCCAGAGCACGGAGCACAGCGTTATCGAAGCCGCGGCGATGTCGTACCGTCCGCTCGTCGTGTGGGGCGGCCATGATCGGGAGCAGAGTTACTGCACCGTCGGTACCGACAACGTGGCCGGCGCACGCGCTGGTGTTCAACATCTGATCCGGCTCGGCCGGCGCCGGATTGTCTTTTTCGGGGATCCGAAACTCCCGGAGATCCACCTGCGCTACGAGGGCTACCGCCGGGCCCTGAAGGACGAGGCCGGCGTCGGAGCCGCCCAGATCGTGCCCACCCACCTGACGGCCGATGCGGCCTACGAGTCCATGCGCGCCTACATCAGCGGCGGAAAGACGTTCGATGCGGTATTCGCCGCCACGGACGTCATCGCAATCAGCGCGATCCGGGCCCTCACCGGGGCGGGCCTGAACGTGCCCGCCGATGTCGCGGTGGTGGGATTCGACGACATCGCACTGGCCGCGCACACGAATCCCGCGCTGACGTCGGTGCGACAGGACATCCGGCGCGGGGCCGAGATCATGGTGGACCTGCTGCTGCGCAGAATTGCCGGCGAAGACACGCCCTCGGCGACCATGGCCGCCGAGCTGGTCGTCCGCGAATCTTGCGGTGCAGCAAGGCATTAGCCTTCCCGACCTATGGTAAACCTCGCGTCTGCAATCGATTGCGGACGCGAGTTCCTTCCGGTATACCTGCGTCCTGTTTCAGGACCCGGAACCGGGTGCGGAGGGCGAGGTGGCGGCCATGGCGAGTGACGCTGCGGCGGGTAGCGTGCGCACGGCCCGCTGGCTGACCTTTCTGATGTTCTTCATGTTTGCGATGACGACCGATTCGGTCGGCCTGATCATTCCTGAAGTCATCAAAGAGTTTCACCTGACGCTAACGTCTGCCGGCGCATTGCAGTACGGCACGATGCTCGGCATTGCCACCGCCGGGCTCGGTCTCGGGTTCCTCGCCGACCGCATAGGCCGCAAACGCGCCATTCTCCTCGGCCTGTCGCTGTTTGCCGCGACCGCCTTCCTGTTCCCAGCGGCGAAGACCTTTCCGGAAATCCTGATTCTCATCACCGCGGCCGGCGTCGCCATCGGCATTTTCAAGACCGGCGCGCTGGCGCTGGTCGGCGACGTCTCGGTCTCGGCCGTCCAATTCACCTCGACCATGAATCTCGTCGAGGGCTTTTTCGGCGTCGGCGCGATCATGGGTCCATTGATCGTCGCGCAGCTGATCCTGAACGGCGTGTCCTGGCGCTGGCTCTACGTGGTCGCCGGCTGCCTGTGTACCGTACTGATGCTGGTCGCGGTCATGGCACGCTACCCACGGGCGTCACTGAAGGGCGAGGCGGTACCCGGCGTCGGCCGGACGCTCGCCCTGCTGCGCGATCCGCGTGCCCTGGCGTTCAGCATCGGTGCGTTCACCTACGTCGCGGTCGAGAGCGCGATCTACGTCTGGATGCCCACGCTGCTCGCGGACGTCCGGGGCGCCGGGCAGCCCCTCGTCGCGTACGCGCTGCCGGTGTTCTTCGTCCTTCGCGCACTGGGCCGGTTCCTCGGCGCGTGGACACTCCAGTACGTGAACTGGGCGAGCGCACTCGCTCTGGCGGCGATTCTCATATTTTTGTGCTTCGCGGTATCGCTGTCCGGCGGCGTTGGCGTCGCGCTCTACGCGCTGCCGCTTTCCGGCCTTTTCATGTCCATCGTCTATCCGACGATCAATTCGCGGGGCATCGGCAGCTTCCCGCCGGCGGAGCACGGCGCGGTGGCCGGGATCATCCTGTTCTTCAGCTGCACCGGCGCCTTTCTCGGACCGCTCCTGATGGGCATGGCCGGTGATTTCTACGGTGGCGCCATTTATTGCTTCGCTCTGGCGACGGCGCTCGCGGCGCTGCTGGCGGGCGGCGCGGTGCTGAACTGGTTCATGAAGCCGACCGACACCGCCTGGGGCGGCACGCAAGCCGCAACCGGTGCCGTGCGATGAAGAACCAGGTTCAGCTCATCACCTACGTCGACCGCCTGAGCGGCGGCGGGCTTCGCGATCTGCAGAGGCTGCTCGAAGGACCGCTCGCCGGTCTGTTCGGCGGTGTTCACCTGCTGCCATTCTTCTTCCCCATCGACGGGGCTGACGCGGGCTTCGATCCGATCGACCACACCCAGGTCGACCCCCGGCTCGGAAACTGGGATGACATCAAGGCGCTGTCGCGCACCGTGGACGTGATGGGCGACGTGATCGTGAACCACGTGTCGTCCGGGTCGCCGCAATTCGCCGAGTTCATCCGAGACGGACGGCAGTCCCGCTACGCCGGGCTGTTCCTGACGATGGAACGGGTGTTTCCAAACGGGGCAACGGAGCGGGACCTCACGTCAATCTACCGACCGCGGCCCGGATTGCCGTTCACGATGGTGTCGCTCGCGAGCGGCGAGCGACGCGCGCTCTGGACGACGTTCACTGCCCAGCAGGTGGATATCGACGTGCTGCACCCCGAAGGACTGTCGTACCTGCGGGGCATCCTCGATGCCTACGCGGAAAACGGCGTCAACATGGTGCGGCTCGACGCCATCGGCTACGCCATCAAGAAGGCCGGCACCAGCTGTTTCATGATTCCGGAGACGTTTGAGTTCATCGACCGGTTCGCGGCGGAGGCCCGCCGTCGTGGCATCGAAGTGCTGGTCGAGATTCACTCGCATTACCGCAAGCAGATCGAGATCGCGGGTCGTGTCGACTGGGTCTACGACTTCGCGCTGCCGCCGCTCGTCCTGCACGCGCTGGCGTTCGGGACCGCGAGACACCTGAAGCAGTGGCTGGAGATCAGGCCGGCCAACGCGCTGACCGTCCTTGATACGCACGACGGCATCGGCGTCATCGACATCGGGCCGGATCCGACCGATCGCGAGGGGCGCCCGGGTCTGGTCCCGGACGAGGAGCTTGACCGCCTCGTCGAGATCATCCACGAGCGCTCAGCCGGCGCCAGCCGCCTCGCGACCGGCGCAGCGGCCTCGAATCTTGACCTGTACCAGGTGAACTGCACGTTCTACGACGCCCTCGGGCGATCGGATCGGGAGTACCTGCTCGCCCGCGCCATCCAGTTCTTTCTGCCCGGAATTCCACAGGTCTACTACGTGGGGCTTCTGGCCGGGGAGAATGATCTCGAGCTCCTTGGCCGGACCAAGGTCGGCAGGGACATCAACCGCCACTACTACACGACGGACGAGATCACCGACGCGTTGTCGCGTCCGGTCGTCGCCGACCTCCTCGAACTGATCCGCTTCCGTAATGCGCACCCGGCCTTCACCGGCACGTTCTCGATTCTTGAGTCCGCAGACCACGCGCTTCACCTGCGGTGGACGTGCGGGGCGGAGGTTGCGGAACTGCACGCGTCACTGGCGGATGGCTCGTTCGAGATACTCCGCTCGGTGTCAGGCGAGCTCAAGTCGCTGCGGCTCGGAGAGCCGCAGCCGTGGACGGCGGCGCCCGCTCACGCGGCACCGCAGCACGTGGAATAACTTATTGAAATGCTGCAATGCAATCGGTTGTAGACGCCATTGCAACCGATTGCATAGTTCAGTAACGTCCGCATCGGACGGTCCGGCAGTGGCTGCCGGCAGCTGTCAACGGACGACTCGGGGCGCACGGGACACGAGGCTGTACACGTGCACAAGGATGGTCGCGGGACCTGGTGTCAGGTCCGCGCTGCAATATCAGACGCTACTTCAGTTGGGGGTACTACGATGAACAGTTTGCATACGGGCCTGGCGCGGACAGTGAATTCGGTCGCGCTTGCCGTGTCCCTCGTGCTCGTGCACGCCGCGATGGCCAACGCCGAGAGCCCGGCGACCTCGCCACTTGCCGCGACGGCCACCGAGAGCAACTCGCTCAACCTCGATGAGGTCGTGGTCACGGCCTCCGCGACCGCGACGACCAAGATGAAGTCGAGCAGCTCGGTCAGTACGCTCAGCCCCGACGAGATCGCACTCGCCGCGCCCATCAGTGCGGCAGACATCCTGCGCGACATCCCGGGTATCCATTCGGAGGCCTCGGCCGGCGAGGGCAACACGAACCTCACCGTCCGTGGCATTCCCATTTCGGCCGGTGGCACCCGCTACGTGGGCTTCCAGGAAGACGGCCTGCCGGTACTCCTGAACGGTGACTACGCGTTCGTGACGCCCGACATGTTCGTCAAGCTCGACAACTCGCTTGAGCGCATTGAAGTCGTCCGTGGCGGCTCCGCCTCGGTGCTCGCCACGAATTCGCCCGGTGCGATCATCAACTTCATCTCGAAGACCGGCGAGGAGGAGGGCGGCAGCGTCGCCGTGTCCAAGGGGCTCGACTACGATGAGACGCGACTGGACGCCGGATACGGCCAGCACATTTCGGACACGACGCGCTTCTACGTCGGCGGCTTCTACCGCACGGGCGACGGCCCGCGTAATGGCGGCGTGCCGATCGAGCGCGGCGGCCAGATCAAGTTCAACCTGACGCACGACCTCGACCAGAACGGCAGCTACGTGCGGGTCAGCTTCAAGCACCTCGACGACCAGACGCCGCTCAACATGCCGGTCGCGTTCTCGCTGAGCAATTCGTCACCGACCAAGGCCAACCCCGCGACGATCGACTCCTACCCCGGCATCGACCCGCGCAAGGCGAGCTATTACTCGCCGTACTGGCCGGGCATCACCCAGCGCAATGCCGATAACGGCCTCACGGTCAGCAATCTGAACGACGGGCTGCAGGTCAAGGAGGACGCGCTCGGACTGCGTGGCCACTTCGAACTCGGCAGCGGCTGGAAGCTCGACGAAAGCTTCAAGGATTCCCGCAAGTCCGGCAAGTTCCTGGTCGCCTACCCGACCGGAGCGCCGTTCACGCCCAATGCCCCTGTCACATACGCGGCCGGGCCGAGCCAGGGCCAGGCGTACAACGGCCAGGTCATCGAGCTCTCGGCATTCGACGCGTCGCTCGATAACCTGAACAGCATCGCCAACGTCCTGCGCCTGACGAACCGCTTCGACTTCTCGAACGGCGCGAGCATCACGCCGGTGCTCGGCTGGGACATCAACAACCAGACGATCCACGTCAACCAGAACCTGCCGCACTACCTGTTCACGGCCAGTGGCGACAAGCCGGTGCCGGTCGCCGGCAACAACGCCAACGGTGTCGCGACCGACGCGTCCGGCCTGCTGCCGGACTCGAAGAACTGGAGCGAGCAGAACCGCGAGCTGCAGTACGACATGAACTCGGTGTACCTGAACGTCGGCGCCGAGATCGCCGGTTTCGATCTCGACGGCGGCGTGCGTAACGACAAGGAGACCGTGACCGGCTTCCAGTCGAACACCCAGGCGGCTTCGGCGGCGACGCCGTACCTGCCGGGTACGTTCCCGAGCGTGCCGACCACGGCCGTTGACTACAAGGTCTCGCACACGTCCTGGTCGATCGGCGCGAACTACCGCTTTACCGACAATCTCGCGGTCTTCGCCCGCGAGAGCGAGGGCGTCGCGTTCAACGTCGTCGAGCGCATGGGCGGACCGTTTATCGGCGGCGCACCGATTCCGGTCAACACCGTGGAGCAGACCGAGGTCGGGCTCAAGTTCCGCTCGAGCGGCTTCGAGTCGTTCGTGACGTTCTTCTCGGCGCGCACCGCGGAAGGCAACTACGACGTCACGACCCGCATCCTGTCGGCCAACCACTACTCGGCACAGGGCGTGGAGCTCGAGGGCGGCTACCACACCGGTGGGTTCCAGATCCGGGGCGGCTTTACCTACACGGACGCGAAGATCATCGGATCGAACGACCCGACGGTCATCGACAACCAGCCGCACCGCCTCGCGAAGTACATCTACCAGCTGTCGCCGTCCTACAGCTGGAATGCGCTCACCATCGGCGGCAGCATCATCGGCACCGACAAGTCCTTCGGTGATGACCAGAACACCATCATCCAGCCGTCGTTCGCGACCGTGAATGCGTTCGCGCGCTACGAGATCGGTTCGCACGCCTTCGCGTCGCTCAGTGCCAACAACCTGTTCAACACCATCGGCTGGACGGAGTACGACAACGGCCAGGGCGCGCGGTCGATCAACGGCCGCACGGTCCGTGCCACGGTGGGCTACAAGTTCTAAGGGCCGCGGCGAACGGCGGGGATCCCGGGCGGCCCGGGGTCCCTTGCCGGCGCTTTTCGGCGCCCTCCGTCGCTGGCCGGGACACTAATCCCCGGGCGCAAGACCGGCCGCGCCCGGGCGCGGGTCGTCGCGATCCGGTGACGGGTCAGGGGGCGAGCAGCGGCGCCGGGTCGTAGTCCGGTATTGCGCCGTGCTGCGAGGCGACGAAGGC
>CAITAM010000253.1 GCA_903890265.1 uncultured Pseudomonadota bacterium
CGCGGCCGTGCCGACGCTCGTGCTGACCGTGAGCATCGCCAGACGCACGCCCACCTGGGTCGGGGCGAACGTCGGCAGGCCAAGGTTGCAGGTCGTGTTCGCCGCGAGCACACCGTTCTTCGGGCAGTTACCCTGGCCGGGCGCGAAGTCGGTCGACAGGCCGGACCCGGTCGTGGCGAGGATCGTGCTGCCGGCCACCGTGATCGGGCCACCGGACGCGGTCAGGGTCAGCGCGCCGGTGCAGACGCCGGTGGTGCCGACGCCGATCATCGGGCACGTCGTCGTGTTGGTGATGACCGGCACACCGCTCACGCTCGGCACGGTGGTGCCGGTCGCCGAGAGCGTGAGCGAGGCACCGCCGTTGGTCGTCTGCACGTTGACCGTCGCACCGCGCGTGCCCGTGCCCTGCGGTGAGTAGCCGATCGGGCCGACGGTGCAGCTCTGGCCGGCGTTCAGCGTCAGGCCCGGGCTGCAGTTGCTGCCGGAGATCGAGAACTCGTTGGTGTTCGAGTTCGTGATCGGCGTCGACGACAGAGTGACCGGGCCGCCGTTGGCCGTGACCAGGAAGCTCGGTACGCCGCAGACCGCCGTCGTGCCGACGGTTGCCGTACCGCAGTTGATGGTGTTCGGCGAGACGCTGACCGTGCCCGCGGCCACACCGGCGCTGATGCTGGTGCTGGCCGAGCCGTTATTCGTGACCACCGTCACCTGCGCGCTCGGCGAGGCGGTGTTGCTCGCGGTGTAGGTGATGTTGCCGAGCTGGCAGGTGGCATTGGCCGCCAGCGCGCCGTTGGGCGTGCAGGTGCTGCTGCCGATCTTGAAGCTCGCGTTGCTCACCTGGACCGGATTCGCGCTCAGCGTGAGCGGGCCGCCGCTCGCCTTGAACTGCAGCGTGCCGCTGCAGTTCACCGTGCCGCCGGCCGCACTGGCGGGACAGGTAATGCTGCCCGGGGCGCTGGCGAAGAGCGGCGTGCCCGGCGGCACGACGACCGGCGTGCCGGTGCCGCTGAGGCTCACCTTGGCCGAACTGACGGTGCCGTTGACCGTGAGTGTCGAGGTGCGTGCACCGGTGCCATTCGGCGTGAACACCGGCGTGCCGGTGCTGCAGTTCTGGCCGGCCGTCAGGACCTTGCCGGCGGTGCAGTTGCCGGTCGGGACCGAGAACTCGGCCGCATTCAAGCTCACGAGGGGCGTGCTGCCCAGCGTGACGGGACCGCCGGTGGCCGTGACGAGGATCGAGCCCGGCTGGCAGTTCGCGCTCGTGCCAACGGCGGCGGAGCCGCAGTTGACCGCCGTGGCGCTGACGCTCAGGGTGCCGACGGTGCCGGTGCCTGTGATCGACTGCGTGGCGCTTCCGCCCGTCGAGGAGACGCTGAGCTGCGTGCTGCGTGCACCCGCGGCCGACGGCGTGAAGCTCACCGTGCCGAGCGTGCAGAACGCGTAGCGGGCAAGGAAGAGATTCGGCGTGCAGGTGCCGCTCGCGACCGAGAACTCGGTGCCGTTGCTGAGCGCGATCGGCGTCGCGGACAACTCGATGGAGCCACCGCTCGCAGTCACCACGACCGTGCCGGTGCAGTTTGCGGTCGAACCGACGCCCGTCGACGGGCACTGCAGGGGACCGTTCTGGATCGAGAGCACGGGCTTGCCACCCGGCACCGTGCTCGTCGTGCCCGTGCCCTGCAGGGCGAGGGTCGCGCTCGCGCCGACGAACTGCAGTGTCACCGACGCGGACTTCTGGCCGGTGCTGGTCGGGTTGAAGGCAATCGTGCCGAGGGTGCAGGTCTGGTTGAGCGCGAGCGTCGCGCCCGCGGTGCAGCTGCCCGCACCGACGCTGAAGTCGACCGCGTCCGAATTCGCCAGTGGCTGGGTGCCAAGGACGATCGGGCCGCCAACGGCCTTCACGGTGATGCCGGAGGTGCCGCAGACGGCCTGGGCACCGACCGCGACCGAGCCGCAGTTGACCGAGGAGGCGCTGAGCGCGGGCGTGCCGGCGAGGCCCGTGCCGGTCACCGCCGTGCTCGCGTTGCCGTTCGAGGTGAACACCGTGACCGACGTCGAGCGGGTACCGGTGGCCTGCGGCGTGAAGGCGACCGTGCCGAGGTTGCAGCTCGCGTTCTGCGCGAGCGACTGGTTCGCCGTGCAGGTGCCGCCAGTGAACTTGAACTCACCGCTCGTGTTGCTGCTCGTGAAGGGGGTCGCTGCGAGGGTCAGTGCTGACGTCTGGGCGGTGACGGTGATCGTGCCCGTGCACGACTCGCTCAGCCCGGCACCGATCGCGGCACAGCTCACCGTGTTGGTCACGGTCGGGCCGCCGGTGCTCGGGGTCAGGCTGTGGTCGATGCAGCCGGCGTTGCTGCCAAAGCCGCTCTGCTGGTTGTAGGCGCTGTTCGACCACTCGCCCTGCAGCTTCCACTGCGAGCCGTTGGTGAACGTGACCGTCGACGGACCGAAGGTCCAGGCGCACTTGTCGCCGATCTCGTTACCGCTCGAGTCGAACCAGGCGTTGAGCTCAGGGTCGGTGCGGGCTTCCTGCGTCTCGTGCGCGGCGACGTTGGCGAGAGCCGACAGGCCCTGCGAATGGAGTCCGCTGGTGTCGTTCGGGTTGCAGCCCGGATCGCCGTCGAGGTTCCAGAAGAAGCCGTACTGCAGCGTCTGGCCGGAGCAGGTCGTGGCGCTGTGGTAGGCGCAGTAGTTCGAGCTGCTCGGGCGCTTCATGTCGCTGAAGACGTAGATCAGCTCGGACTGCGGATTCGGCATGGAGGCGACGTTGGCCGCGTATTCGTTGCAGACCGCCGCGGTGACGGCCGGCGTCGAGTCGCCGCTGATCGAGGTCGCGATCGGCGTGCCGTGGCCCTGGTAGTTGACCGTCGCGCCGACCGAGCCGTTCGAGCCCGCGTACTCGGCGGCGGTGTTGCTGTAGGACGAGTTGCCGTAGCCGCCGAAGAAGGCGTCGAGACCGGTCATCTTGTCGCCGACGAGGGTCGGGTTCGTCCAGCTCGGGCCGGCGTACACGATGCGGATGTTGGTCTGCGCGAGGACCGGGCCGCCGTGGGCGGTCATGAGCTGGCCGGGCGAGGGCGTCGCGGCGGGTGTGCCGGCCGCGGTCACGGTGCCGCCCTTGGTCAGGTGGATCCTGCGCGGGAAGTCCGGGCCGCGGTCGCTGGCCGTCGCGGTGGCGGTGGCCGTGGCCAGCGTGCCGGTGAGGAGGATGCCGAGCACGGCAGGGGCAAGATTCCGCAGGTTCATGTATTCCGCTCCAGTGGTGGGGCGGGAAGTCCGTTTCCCGGGATCGCGCAGTCCGCATTGACACCGGACCCGGCCGTCGTTCCGTATCCATACGGCGCCGCCGGCGAGTCCCGATTCGATGGGCGCCACTACGCCTGAGCGGCGCATTTGAAAACAGGAACTGATGCGCGTTTGCCGGGGGTTCGCGCGTGATATGTCCGCCGCCGGAGCCGGCGCACGGCAGAGCGTGAGGTCAGGAGGGTATTAGGTTAGATCGGGTCCGGCGCTCTCGGCGCGAAGGCGCCGCGACTCGGCGGGCGAGCGAAAGACGAGCGGTCTCACGTCAGGCCCCGGCGCGTTAACGGCCGCGGTCACGAGGCCGTGATCGGGCGATTTGTCACAGACCGGATCGGCCGCATCCGGGTCGCCGGCGAGCAGGTAGGCCTGGCAGCGACAGCCACCCAGGTCCTGCTGTTTTTCCGGGCAGCTGGCACACGGTTCCTTCATCCACGCCGTGCCGCGGTAGCGGTTGAATGCCGTGGAGCGGTACCAGATGTCCGCCACCGTGGTCTCCCGCACGTTGGGGAAGTCGAGCCCCGGCAGCACCCGCGCCGACTGGCAGGGCAGCGCGGTGCCGTCTGGCGCGATGGTCAGGAAGACGCTGCCCCAGCCATTCATGCATCGCTTCGGTCGCGTCTCGAAGTAGTCAGGAACGACCAGCAGGATCCTGAGGCGCTCGCCGAACCGTTGCCGGGCCTGTGCCACGACGGCCTCGGCACGACGCACCTGGTCACGCGTCGGGATGAGGTGGTCCCGGTTGGTCAGTGCCCAGCCGTAGTACTGGGCGTTGGCCAGTTCGAGGTACTCGGCGCCGATCTCGACCGCGAGCTCGATGATCCGCTCGACATGGTCGATGTTCAGGCGATGGATGACGCAGTTCAGCACCATGGGAAAGCCGGCCGCGCGGATCAGATCGGCCGTCCGTCGCTTGAGATCGAAGGTGCGGGTGTGCGAGAGGAAATCGTTCAGCTCACGGGTCGAGTCCTGGAATGACAGCTGGATGTGATCGAGCCCGGCGCCTTTGAGGCGATCGATACGCTCGGCCGTCAGGCCCACGCCCGAGGTGATGAGGTTGCTGTAGTAACCCAGGCGGTGCGCCTCGGCGACCAGGACTTCAAGATCCGCGCGCGTCAGGGGCTCGCCACCCGAGAACCCGAGCTGCACGGCACCGAGGGCCCGTGCCTCGCGCAGTACTCTCAGCCACTCGTCGGTGGCGAGTTCGCGATCGTGCTGCGCGAAATCGACCGGGTTTGAGCAGAAGACGCAGTGCAGCGGACAGGTGTAGGTCAGCTCGGCGAGCAGCCACAGCGGCGGCGTCGGCGTCTGCGCCTGCGTCTGCACCAGCGTGGATGGCACGTCCGTCACGGTGGACCCAGCCAGCGGACCCAGCCTTTCTCGGTGGCCATGCCAAGGAAGGCCCGCACGTCCGCGCCCACGTCCGCGGCAAAACGCTGCCTCAGCGTCTCGATGATCTCGCCCTGCGTGGCCCGGCCGTCACAGCGCGTGAGGATTTCCGCGCCGCTGCCGTTGAGCTTGATCATCCCTTCGGGAAACAGCAGCACGTGCGCGTTCTGTGCCGGCTCGAACTGCAGGCGGTAGTGCGCGGCGATCGCCGGCACCGCCGAATCGTCGTGCAGTTCACGCACGGTCGGGCCGGTCCGCGGGTGGGTAGTGGTGGGCGATGACGTCCAGCATGCTCCAGAGGATATCGAGCTTGAAGCCCAGGATGTCGAGTGCGCGCTGCTGCTCGGCGCGCGTGCGGAAATACGCGAGCGTAACCGTGAGGCCGTGCGCCACGTCGCGCTGGGCGAGCGGGATCCGGTCGCGGAAATAGCGCAGGCCGTCCGCGTCGATCCAGGGGTAGTGCTGCGGCCAGGTCGACAGCCGCTGGCGGTGGATGGCCGGCGCGAAGAGTTCGGTCAGCGAGGCACACACGGACTCCTGCCAGGGCCTTGCCTTCGCGAAGTTGACGTAGGCGTCGACGGCGAATCGCACGCCCGGGACGACGTGCGCGTGCGACCACAGTTCCTCGGCCCGCAGGCCCACCGCCTCGCCCAGCCGGACCCAGCTCTCGATGCCGCCCGGCTCGTCGCCGACGCCGTCGTGATCGAGTATCCGCGCGATCCACAGGCGCCGGGTTGCCCGGTCCGGGCAGTTCGACAGCACGGCCGCGTCCTTGAGCGGGATGCTCGTCTGGTAGTAGAAGCGGTTGGCCACCCAGCCGCGGATCTCGGCCGGGCTCGCCTCGCCCGCGGCCATGCGAACGTTGAACGGGTGGTGGATGTGGTACGCCGCGCCGCGGGCGCGCAACGCGGCCTCGAACGCGGCGGCATCCAGCGGCGCTTCCTGCCCGGGGTCGGCGCTCACAGCGTGATCTCCATGCCGTCGTAGGCAATCTCGATGCCCCGTTCGGTCAGGAAGGCCCGCTCGGCACTGTCCTCGTCGAGAATCGGGTTCGTGTTATTGATGTGGGTCAGGATCCGCCGCACCGTGGACGGCAGCGCCGCGAGTGCCTCGACCATGCCGCCCGCGCCGGACTGCGGCAGGTGCCCCATGTCGCGGGCGGTCTTGGTCGAGATCCCCTGGCGCGCCAGGTCGTCGTCGTAGAAACAGGTTCCGTCAACGAGCACGGCCGCCGCCGCCGCCAGCCGGGCGTGCATCGCTTTATCGACGGCGGCGAGGCCCGGGGCGTAGAGGATCGACTGCGCGCTGTGCTCGTCGGTAAAGAGGAACGCACTGTTGTCGCCCGGGCGCGGTGCCTGCCGGTGCAGCGAATAGGGCCCGGGTTTGCCCGGTACCGCGAACGCGCGGACCGTGACGCCGCGGACGCCGTCGACCGTGAACGGCTCGCCGTCGGCCGGCACCTCGTGCCAGTCCACGCCGCAGTAGTGGTCGAGGATCGGCAGCAGCGGCATGGTCGTCGACAGGTCGTCGCGGACCGGCGCCGTGGTCCATACCGGCAGTCGCGCGCGGTGCTCGCGCAGCAGCAGGAGGCCGAGGGCATGGTCGATCTGCCCGTCCGCGAGGAGCACGGCGGCGATGGGCGAGGAGCGCGCCGGCGCCGACGGCTCGATGGGCAGATGACGGGAGAGTTGCCGGTGGATGTCCGGCGAGGCGTTGCAGAGGAGCCACGACCGGCCGTCGCCGGACACGGCAATCGAGGACTGGGAGCGCGCCGTGGCGCGAAGGGACCCGGCGCGCAGGCCGGCGCATTGCCGGCAGTTACAGTTCCACTGGGGGTATCCGCCTCCCGCGGCGGAACCGAGGATGCGCAGGATCACGTCGGTGCCGGGCAGGGCCCGCCAGCGGGCCCGGACGGACTGGGGTCGGGGAGGATCAGCGGTTCGCGATGTACATCGTGATTTCGAAGCCGAAACGCCACTCGGTCGCCGTCGGGGTTTCCCAGGTCATGATCGACTCCTCAATAAAGACGATGGAGGCCAGCACGTCGGCCGATTATGCGGTGCGTGAGGGCGGCCTGCAACGGGCCCTCCCGGCGCTCACGGCGCGCGCCGCAGACGCCGACGCCGACGCCCCGAATTATGTCCGGCGGCCACGGGCGTGCGGCCTTGCTACCATCGGGACCCCGTGCCGGCGGCCCTGCCCCTGGCCGCAACCGGCCGGCCGTCAAGGACTGCGTGAGCACACCCCAGAGCCCCAATCCCCGCAGCTTCGTCCGCTGGCGGATCTTCTCGATGCTGGTCGCGGCCGCGGCGATCGTCTACTTCCAGCAGCGGGCCATCTCCATCGCCGCCGAGCGGATCATGCCGGAGCTGTCGCTCAGCCAGATGCAGATCGGCTGGCTGCAGTGGGCGTTTGTGCTGAGCTACGGTCTGTTGCAGTTCCCGGGTGGCGTGATCGGCCAGCGGCTCGGCTCGCGCCGGGCCCTGACGATCATGCTGCTCGCGGCGATCGCGGCCAGCGCGGCGACGCCGCTCATGCCGGCGCTGTTTCGGGGCGACGCGCTGTTCGTCGCGCTCTTCCTGACCCAGTGGGTGCTCGGCATGGCCCACGCGCCGTTCATGCCGGTGTGCGCGGGCACCATGGAGTCGTGGCTGCCGCCGGGCCGCTGGGCATTGGCACAGGGCATTCATACCTTCGGCTGCCAGGTGGGCGCGGCGATTGCGCCGCCGCTGCTCGTGATCCTGATCGCAGCCCTCGGCTGGCAGCGGGCACTCTTCCTGGCCGCGCTGCCGCCGCTGGCGCTGGTCGGTCTGTGGGCGTGGTACGGCCGTGACACCCCCCGCGAGCATCCCTCGGTGACCGCGGCGGAGCTGGCGGGGCTCGACGCCCGCGCCGCACAGCCGCCGAATCACAACATCACGTTCGACCGGATCGGCCGGCTGCTGTCCAACCGCAGCATCCTGCTCATCACGATCTCCTACATCGTCATGAACTACGTCTTCTACCTGCTGTCGACGTGGTCGTTCCTGTACCTCATCCAGGAGCGCCATTTCACCGTGCTGGAGAGCGGGGCGCTCGCCAGCCTGCCGCCGATCGGTGCCGCGATTGGCGCCGCCCTCGGCGGCGGCTGCACCGACGCGCTGTGCCGGCGGGCCGGGGTGGTCTGGGGGTTCCGTCTGCTGCCGCTGATCGCGCTGCCGGTAGCGGGCATCATGCTGCTGGCCGCGGCGTGGAGTCCGCAGGCGGCGGTCGCCGTGGCGGCGCTCACCTTGGCGTACGCCGCGGTCGAGGTCAACGAGGCCTCCTACTGGGCGGGCACCATGCGCATCGCGCAGGCCGACACGATGGCGGCCACCGGCGTGCTCAACACCGGCGGCAACGTCGGTGGCTGGATCGGGATCCCGATCGTCGCCTACCTCTCCGGCCACGGCCTGTGGACGACGGCCTTTGTCATCGGCTCCCTGTGCACGGTCCTCGCCGCCGTGCTCTGGCTGGCGGTCGACGTCTCCGAGCCGCTCGTCGGCAGCGACGCGGAGCCGGGCGCGGCCTGACCGGGCCGCGCACCGCCACCGCGGGCCCGGGCCGCCGCACGGGTCGTGGTCGGTCCGGCCGCTAGACCACTTCGAACAGCGCCGCGGCGCCCATGCCGCCGCCAATGCACATGGTCACGACCACGTGCTTCGCGCCGCGCCGCTTGCCGGCGAGCAGGGCGTGGCCGACCAGGCGCTGGCCGCTCATGCCGTAGGGGTGGCCGATCGCGATCGCACCGCCGTCGACGTTGAGGCGCTCGTCCGGGATACCGAGCGTGTCGCGGCAGTAGAGCACCTGCACCGCAAACGCCTCGTTGAGCTCCCAGAGGTCGATGTCGGCCACCTTAAGACCGGTGCGCTTGAGAAGCTTCGGTACCGCAAACACCGGACCAATGCCCATGACGGTCGGATCGCAGCCGGCGACCGCGAAGCCGCGGAAAATCCCGAGCGGGGTCAGTCCCCGGCTGGCGGCGAGGTCCGCGCTCATGACGACACAGGCGCCGGCGCCGTCGGAAAACTGGCTCGCGTTACCGGCGGAGATCACGCCGCCCGGCAGGGCGGGCTTCAGCGTCGCCAGCACGTCGGCCGTCGTACCCGGGCGCAGCCCCTCGTCGACCGATACCGTGACCTCCTTCGACATCAACCGGCCGGTGGCCTTGTCCATGGTCGCGGTCGTCACGGTGATGGGCGCGATCTCGTCCGTGAACGCCCCGGCGTCCTGCGACGCGCAGGCGCGCTGCTGGCTGCGCGCGCCGTACTCGTCCATGCGCTCGCGCGGGATGCCGTAGCGCTTGGCGACTTCCTCGGCGGTCTGCAGCATGTTCCAGTAGATGCCGGGTACCCGGGCGGCCAGCGCCGGGTCCTGCGCGAGGTGCTGGTTGACCTCGTTCTGCACCACCGAGATCGCCTCGAGACCGCCCGCGACAAAGACGTCGGCTTCACCGGCGATGATCCGCTGCGCGGCGAGCGCGATGGTCTGCAGCCCCGATGAACAGAAGCGATTGACCGTGACGCCGGCGACCGAATCCGGGCAACCTGCCCGCAACGCGATCTGGCGGGCGATGTTCTGGCCCGTCGCCCCTTCCGGCAGCGCGCAGCCCATCAGCACGTCCTCGACCTCACCGGGTTCGACCTTTGCGCGTTCGAGTGCGGCGGCCACGACGTGGCCACCGAGCGTCGCACCGTGCGTCAGGTTGAAGGAGCCGCGCCAGGACTTGGCGAGGGGCGTGCGGGCGGTGGAAACGATGACGGCATCGCGGCTCATGAGCGTGCTCCGGCAGAAGTGAACGAACCGCTCGCCAGCGCGAGCTTCCTGATCAGGGGCGCCGGCGTCCAGAACCCCGGATCGCCGTACGGGTTACGAGCGAGCTGCTCCATGCGCTGCATCACGGCGTACAGGCCGACCTCGTCGGCGTAACACATCGGACCGCCACGCCAGACGGGGAAGCCGTAGCCGGTCAGGTACACGATGTCGATGTCCGAGGCGCGACTCGCGATGCCTTCCTCCAGGATCTTCGCCCCTTCGTTGACGAGGGCGTACACCAGCCGGTCGACGATCTCGGTCGCGTCGATCTTGCGCGGCTTGATGGGCAGCGTCGCGCGGTAGCTGCGGATGAGTTCATCGACCACGGGCGCGGAATAGGCCTGGCGATCGCCGGGCTTGTAGTCGTACCAGCCGGCGCCGGTCTTCTGCCCGAAGCGGCCGAGCTCGCAGAGCCGGTCGGCAAGCTTCGAGTAGGTGATTTCCGGGTGCTCGACGTAACGGCGCTTGCGGATGTGCCAGCCGATGTCGTTGCCGGCGAGGTCACTCATCCGGAACGGCCCCATCGCAAAGCCGAACGCCTCGACCGCGGCGTCGATTTCCTCCGGGCTCGCGCCTTCATCGACCATGAAGAACGCCTGGCGCGAGTACTGCTCGATCATGCGGTTGCCGATGAACCCGTCGCAGACACCCGAGACCACGGCCGTCTTCTTCAGGGCCTTGGCCAGCTTCATCGTGGTCGCCAGGACGTCCTTCGACGTCGCCGACCCGCGCACGACCTCGAGCAGCCGCATGACGTTCGCCGGGCTGAAGAAATGCGTGCCGATCACGTCGCCCGGCCGCTTCGTCACGCCGGCGATCGTGTTGATGTCGAGGGTCGAGGTGTTGGTGGCGAGAATCGCGCCCGGCTTCATCGTCGCATCGAGCGTGGTGAATACTTTTTCCTTGATCGCCATGTCCTCGAATACCGCTTCGATGACGATATCGGCGCCGGCGATCGCCTCGTAGGACAGCGTCGGCGTCAGCAGCGCCGCCTTCGCCTGGGCATCCTCGGGCTTCAGGCGGCCTTTCTTCACCTGGCCGGCGTACGTGTCCTGGATGCGCGCGACGCCCTTGTCGAGCGCGTCCTGGCCGACCTCGAGCAGGAAGACGGGGATGTTGGCGTTGAGGAAGTTGATCGCGATGCCGGTGCCCATGGTGCCGGCGCCGATGACCGCCGCTGACTGCACGGCGCGCAGCGGGGTGGAGTCCGGGACGTCATCGATCTTGGCCGCCGCCCGTTCGGCGAAGAAGGCGTGCCGGAGCGCGCGTGACTCGGGCGAGATCAGCAGTTCACCGAACAGGCGCCGCTCGGTGGCGAGGCCCGTCTCGAACGGCTGGGTCGCCGCGGCCTCGATGGCGTCGAGGCATTTCGCGGGGGCCGGGTAGTTCGGGTACTGGGCCTTCACCATGGTGCGGGCGAAACCGAGGATCGCCTCGACATTGCTGTCCCGCACCCGGCCGTTGCGCGCGAGCGGCAGCGGCTTGCCCGAGGCCACCTCGGCGGCCTTGTCGGTCGCGAGTTTGACCGCGGCACCGAGCAGGTCGTCGCTGACGACGGCATCGAGCAGCGGGCTGCCCTTGAAGAGCTTCGCCGGTACCGGTTCACCGCCGAGGATGACGTTGATCGCGTTCTCGACCCCGATCAGGCGCGGCAGGCGCTGGGTGCCGCCGGCACCGGGCAGCAGCCCGATCTTGACCTCGGGCAGGCCGAGCTTCGCGGATTCGAGGGCGACCCGGTAATGGCAGCCCAGTGCCACCTCGAGGCCGCCGCCGAGGCAGGTGCCCTCGATGGCCGCCACCACGGGCTTCGGCGAGTTTTCGATCGCCGTGATGACGTTGTGCAGCGTCGGCGCTGCAAACATCGCCGGCGTGTTGAACTCCTTGATGTCCGCACCCGCCGAGAACAGGCCGTTCTGGCCCGCAATGACGATGGCGGCCACCGCGCTGTCGGCCACGGCGGCGTTGACGCCCTCGGTCAGGGCGCGCCGGGTGTCGGCACCCAGACTGTTGACGGGTGCCGCGCCGAAGCGGAGTACCGCGACCGCGCCGAGGCGCTCCACGAGCAAGTTACTGGCCATGAGCTTTGATGCACTCCCGAGTGAGACCCCGCGACCGCGGCCGAGACCGTCGGTGACGATGGCAGGTGACAGAAATTCTACGCCCGTCCCGTGACCGCTGCCGGGGCTTGGCGGTGGCAGGCAACGTGACGGTGCAATCATCGCCGCACTGCGGCATGGACTTACGCTACGCTCGCGTTTTGTCACGACCGAGGTCGTCCATGACACGCCGCCGACAGCGCCTGGTACGGCTCGCGATTCTGGCCCTGCTGCTGGCCGGGCTCACCGCGTTCCTCGGCGGGCCGACGCGGCCGGCGCCGCTTGATCTCGCGGCGCTGGGCGAGGGGGCGAGCGTCGAGCAGCGCGGTGAACTCTCGGTCCGGGTGCGCGCGCTGACCGATGCCGAAGCGCGCGAGGTGCTCGGCGGACGTCTGCGACCGATCGGCATCCAGGCCGTCTGGATCGAGGTGCACAATGCCGGTGCGCGCGGCGTCCGCTACCTGCCGATCCTGACCGACCCCGATTACTTCGCGCCGCAGGAAGTCGCGCAGCAGCTGCACGGCTGGCTCACACCGCTGACCAATGCCGCGATCGACGCACGGCTGGCAGAGACGTCGATGCCGCTCTACGTGCCGCCGGGCGGCACGGCCCGCGGGTTTGTCTACACGCACGCCGACGGCGGGCTGAAGCTCATCAACGTCGGGCTGCTGCAAGCGGACCGCGCCGAGCGGTTCCGCTTCGTGGCGCGGATACCGGGCCGCGAGTACGCGGTGCAGCGCGTCGACTTCGCCGCGCTGTACGGCCCCGACGGCCGCGTCGATCTGGACCTCGAGGGCCTGCACGAGCGGCTGAAGCGGCTGCCGTGCTGCGTGACCAATGCCGCTGCCACGGGCGACGGCGACCCGCTCAACCTCGTGGTCGTCGGGGAGTGGGTCGACACGATGTTCCCGTTCGCCGGCCGCGGCTGGCGGCTGAACGAGCCGGTCGATGCCACGAGCTCGCTGAAGATGGCCAAGGCGTTCGTGCTGGGCTCGGTCTACGACACGGCACCCGTCAGTCCGCTGTACCTCTTCGGCCGCTACCAGGACGTGGCCTTCCAGAAGGCGCGCAGCTCCGTCAGCCGGCGCAATCACCTGCGCCTGTGGCTGGCGCCGTTCACGGTCGGCGGCCGCTCGGTCTGGGTCGGGCAGATCAGCCGCGACATCGGCGTCAAGCTCACCACGGCGTCGTGGTACCTCACGACGCATCGCATCAGCCCGTTCGTCGACGAGGAGCGCGATTACCTGCTGCAGGACCTGATGCTGACGGGCCTCGTCGAGCGGATCGGCTTCAGCGCCGGTGTCGGCGCGGCGACCGCCGAGTCCGGGCGCACCAACCTGACGCGGGATCCGTACGTCACGGACGGCCTGCGACTGGTGGTCTTCCTGTCGGACCGCCTGCGCTCGCCGCTCGAGGTCGAATTCCTGCCCTGGGAGCGACCGCCCGGCCTCGGTGCCACGGCAGATCTCCTGAACTAGGGCTATCCGCTTCATTTTCCGGGACAAATCCCGGATCCTTGGCGGCTGTTCTCACGACACGGGCGGGCACTGTGCACAGCAATCTGATCGGCGGTCTCTGGACCACGGGCGAGACCCCGGGCGCGGTCGCGGTCGTGAACCCCGCGACGCTGAAGCCCGTGGGCGAGGTGCCTGACCTCGGGCCCGAGGACGTCACGGCGGCGATCGCGCAGGCGAAGGCGCTGCGGCCGACGCCG
>CAITAM010000254.1 GCA_903890265.1 uncultured Pseudomonadota bacterium
CCCGAGCGGTAGGAACCGTCGTCCGCGACGGACAGTTGGCCGCTGATCCAGCACGTCCCACCGACGACCACCGCATGGCTGATCGGGCTCGGGGACGGTGGAACCCCGTCCACGGCCGTAATGAATTTTCGATCGGACTCCGGACCGGACATCGCTATTCGCTCCTGAAAGCAGGCAGTCGGTTTCATTTCTCGTCGCGGCCTCGCGCGGGACCGGATACCGATTCGGCGACGGGAATATCAGCCCGGCAACTTGGCCTCGAGGTGCTTTGCGAGCGCCGCGATCGTCGGGTGGTCGAAGAGTTCGGTGAGTTCGACCTTGCCCGGGAACTCCCGGTCGATCTCCTCGTGGATCTGGATCAGGGTCAGCGAACTCGCGCCGATCTCGAATAGGTTGTCGTCGATCTCGATGCGCTTGCCGGGCAGGGCGCCCTCGCAGATGGTCCGCAGGCGTTCCGCGAGCGCGCTTGCCGGGGCGGCGGCGGTCGCCGCGGGTGTCGCCTGGCGCAGGGCGGCGATTTCGGCGAGCTCGGCGGCGAACTCGCCGTTGGCGAAGGCCTCCTCGAGCGCGACGCGCTGAATCTTGCCGCTGGTGGTCTTCGGGATCCGCTTCACCGGGACGACGTGCTGGACCTCGAGGCCGGCCTTCTCGTTGACGAGTGTCGCCGCCTCGGTCGCCACGGGCAGGAAATCCTCCATGCTGCCGCGGTGGAGGATGAAGAGCGTCAGCTGATCGGACTCGGCCCCCGGCGGGCGGACACCGGCCGCGACGACTTTACCCAGTTCAAGGCCGCTCGCCTCCTGCGCGATGCCCTCGATGTCGTGCGGGTAGTAGTTCTGGCCGTTGACGAAGATGATCTCCTTCGCCCGGCCGGTGATGTACAGGTTGCCGTCGATGACAACGCCGAGATCGCCGGTATCGAGCCAGCCGTCGGCCGTGATCATCTCGGCGTTGATCTCGGGCGCCTCGTAATAGCCTTTCGTGACGTTCGGACCGCGGATCAGCAGGTACCCGACCGTGCCGTCGGCTACGGGCTGGCGCGCGGCATCGGCGATTCGGACCTCGGCATTCGGTATGGGCGTGCCGACCGACACCAGCGTGACGCCGTCCGGGCTGTCCGCGCTGACGCGCTTCGTGGCGGCCCCGACGCCAAGCGAATGACGGTCGAGCGCGAGCGATGTGTATTGGGTTTCAGGGGGCGGGAAGGTCTGGGCGAGCGTCGCTTCCGCCAGACCGTAGACCGTGAACATCGAGGTGGACTTGAGGCCGTAGGGGGCCATGCGGCTGAGGAACTCCTCGCACAGGCCGACCGAAATCGGTTCGGCCCCGTTGTAGATGAGTCGGATCCGCGACAGGTCGGTGTCCACCAGCGGCCGCTCGCCGAGCACCTTGAGGTAGTGGCGGTAGCCGAAGTTCGGCGAACTCGTGATCGTCGCGCCGTAGCGACTGGCAAAGGTCGTCCACAGCAACGGGCGGCGAATGAACAGGTCCGTCGGCATGTGGTAGATCTGCATGCGGTAGCAGAACATGAACAGATGAAAGCCGATCAGGCCCATGTCGTGGGTCAGTGGCATCCAGCTCAGCGACACGTCCTCCGGACCAAAGC
>CAITAM010000255.1 GCA_903890265.1 uncultured Pseudomonadota bacterium
AAGAACCCGTAGACCACGGTTGGAATGCCGGCCAGGGTCTCCAGCAGCGGCTTCGCGGCCGCCCGGAAGCGCCGGTCCGCGTATTCGGCGAGATAAATCGCCGCGAACAGCCCGATCGGCACGGCGACGGCCATCGCGATGACCGCGATCAGGAGCGTGCCGGCAAAGAGCGGTACGGCACCGAACGCGCCGGAGGAGCCGACCTGGTCGGCGCGCAGCGCCATCTGCGGGCTCCAGTGCAGCCCGAACAGGAAATCGGCGACGGGCACCTTGCCGAAAAACCGCAGCGCCTCGTAGAGCACCGACAGCACGATGCCGATCGTCGTCAGGATCGCGATCGAGGCGCAGCCGACGAGCACCCACATGACGAGCCGCTCCACTTCATTGCGCGCCCGTACCGCCGGCGAAATGCGTCGCCAGAGGAGCCCCATGCCCAGCAGCGCGACAACAATGGTCAGAACCGTCATGGCGGCGCGCGCGGTGTGTTCGAGCGACTGGTAGGTCGCGGCGGCGGCACGCACTTGCGGCGACGCGCTGTCCTCGGGCACGACCCCGCGGATCACGTTGCGCATGTCGTTCGTCACGAGTTCGAGCTCCGCGCTCGGCAGCTGACGAACGCTCGCCGGCATCGAGTCGACGGTCAGCTGGGTCAGCACGCGGTCGTGCAGTGCAGACCAGCCGAGCAGCACGATCAGCGCCGGCACGGCGCACCACACCGCGGTCAGCAATCCGTAATAGCCTGGCAGGGAATGCAGGTCGCGCACGCCGCGCGGACCGCCGACGAGCCGCACGGCGCGGCCCCGACCGACGCGGAAGGCCACCAGCGTCAGGCCGGCAACGAGCAGAACCAGACTGGACATCTCCATAACTTTCAGTGTTTCCCCGGCGGCCTGCCCGCGCGATCCAGTCGACGCCACCGGGCCGCGGTCCACTCGCGGACTGCCCTGACAGCCATGGTCGGTGCGTAGATTCGCTGCAAAATATTACGTATTTGTGACTTTGGCAGCCTTTTGGGCCACGGTAGTTTAATCATGCCCGCAGGGAGTTACCGAACAAAGATGAGCGGGCCCGCACGTTCAGGGTTCGCCGTAGGTAGACTGCGGGGATCCCACCCCCGCCAGCCGGAGACCCGCCGTGTCGGACGTTCTTGACCTGTCACTCGCCCTGATCCGCCGGCCGTCCGTCAGCCCCGTGGACGGCGGCTGCCAGGACCTCATGATCGAACGGCTGGCGGCCGCCGGCTTTCGGGTCGAACCGTGTCCGTTCGGGCCGGTACAGAACTTCTGGGCGACGCGGGGGACGGGCTCGCCCACGCTGTGCTTCGTCGGCCACACCGACGTGGTGCCGCCCGGCCCGCTCGAGGAGTGGCAGTCCGACCCGTTCGAACCGACGATCCGTGATGGAATTCTTTACGGACGCGGGGCGGCCGACATGAAGACGGCGCTGGCCGCCATGGTCACGGCCGTCGAGGCCTTTGTCGCGACCTGCCCCGACCACCGCGGCCG
>CAITAM010000256.1 GCA_903890265.1 uncultured Pseudomonadota bacterium
ACATTTCACGTATTATCGTTATTTTACAATAACTTATGGCACCGGTTGTAGCATGGTCAAAACCATGCTACATTACCCTTGGTTCTTACTCATTGGGTTAGCCATAGATGCTAGACGACAGCTCTCCAAAAGCACCTGCTAAAGCTCTAAAGAAGCGCAGCGTGGTACCCATGTTGAGTTCCACCCAGAAGTGACCCATTTGGGCGCGTAATTTCCATTGAGAATTGACCCATGTGACCCTTCCCCCAAGGCATCGCGCCGCGGGGGGCAATGGAGTGATCAACATGGAACTTTTGAACGTGATCCGGCGTATGTCGCTGCGGCTGAAGCTGCCGATCCGCGAGATTGCACGACGAACGGGTGTCTCGCGCAATACTGTGAAGAAGCATCTGAAGGCGGATACGGTCGAGCCGAAGTTCGCCATTTCGGATCGTGCGAGCAAGCTGGATCCTTTCGCCGAGAAGCTTTCGGGCTGGCTGAAGTCGGAGGCCAGCAAGTCGCGCAAGCAACGGCGAACGCTGAAGCAGCTGCATGTGGAACTGGTGGCACTGGGCTTCACCGGGTCCTACAGCCGGGTTGCGGCTTTTGCCCGTGACTGGCGGGCAGATCGGCAGCGAGAGCAACAAACGACGGGGCGCGGCACGTTCGTCCCCCTGGCTTTTCGCCCGGGGGAGGCGTTTCAGTTCGACTGGAGCGAGGACTATGCCCTGCTTGGCGGCGAGCGCACCAAGCTTCAGGTCGCCCATATCAAGTTGTCACACAGCCGGGCGTTTCTGGTCCGGGCCTATCTGCTGCAAACCCACGAGATGTTGTTTGACGCCCATTGGCATGGGTTTCGGGTCTTCGGCGGTGTTCCGGACCGCGGCATTTACGATAATATGAAGACGGCGGTGGACCGTGTCGGCCGGGGCAAGGAGCGCCAAGTCAACGCCCGGTTCCTCGCGATGACCAATCACTATGTCTTCGAGCCGCAGTTCTGTAACCCGGCTTCGGGCTGGGAGAAGGGCCAGGTTGAGAAGAACGTGCAGGATTCCCGGCCGCGTCTTTGGCTGCCGATGCCCAACTTTCCCGATCTGGCCGCGCTGAACGCTTGGCTGGAGCAACGCTGCATGGAGTTGTGGCGCGAGATCCCGCATGGCGTTCTGCCCGGCACGATTGCGGATGTCTGGACCGAGGAACAGGCCGCGTTGATGCCCCTGCCTCAGGCATTTGATGGCTTTGTCGAGAAGAGCAAGCGCGTGTCGCCGACCTGCTTGATCAGCTTTGACCGCAATCGCTACAGCGTTCCGGCATCCTTCGCCAACCGCCCGGTCAGCCTGAGGATCTATCCCGAGCGTCTGGTTGTCGCCGCCGAAGGCCAGATCCTTTGCGAACACGCGCGGCTGATCCAGCGGTCTCATGACCTGCCGTCGCGCACGATCTACGACTGGCGGCACTATCTGGCTGTCGTTCAACGCAAGCCCGGGGCGCTTCGCAATGGCGCGCCCTTCGCAGAATTGCCAAAGGGGTTCAGACAGTTGCAGGAGCACATGTTGCGGCGACCAGGTGGAGACCGCGAGATGGTCGACATCCTGGCATTGGTTCTGCATCACGATGAACAGGCCGTGTTGACCGCCGTGGAGATGGCGCTGGAAGCAGGTGTTCCGACCAAAACCCACGTCCTGAATCTGTTGCATCGGCTGGTCGACGGCAAGACCACTAACGGCCCCACTCTCGACACGCCTCAGGCCCTGACATTGCAACGCGAACCGAAGGCCAATGTCGAACGCTATGACGGCCTACGCGCCCAGATCGCTGGGGGTCGCCATGCGTCATGATCCTGCCGCGGCAGCCGTCGTCATCATGCTCCGAAGCCTGAAGATGTATGGTATGGCCCAAGCCGTCACTGACCTGACCGAACAAGGTGCCCCCGCCTTCGAGTCCTCGGTGCCGATCCTGTCGCAACTCCTGAAGGCCGAGATGGCGGAACGCGAGGTGCGCTCCATCGCCTATCACATGAAGGCTGCACGCTTCCCGGCCTACAAGGACCTCTCCGGCTTCGACTTCATGGCCAGCGAGATCAACGAGGCTACACTCCGCCAACTGCACAAGTGCGAGTTCCTCGACGGTGCCCAGAATGTCGTGCTGATCGGCGGCCCAGGCACCGGCAAGACCCATGCCGCCACGGCCTTGGGCGTCCAGGCCATCGAGCATCATCACCGCAAAGTCCGCTTCTTCTCGACCATCGAACTGGTCAATGCCCTGGAACAGGAAAAGACCAAGGGCAAAGCCGGCCAGATCGCCGAAAGCCTGACACGGCTTGATCTCGTGATCCTGGACGAGCTGGGATACCTGCCGTTCAGCGCATCGGGCGGTGCCTTGCTCTTCCACCTGCTGAGCAAACTCTACGAGCGCACCAGCGTCGTCATCACCACCAACCTGAGCTTCAGTGAATGGGCCACCGTCTTCGGCGACGCCAAGATGACCACGGCCTTGCTCGACCGCCTCACCCACCGGTGCCACATCCTAGAGACCGGAAACGACAGCTTCCGCTTCAAGGCCAGCTCAGCCGCGGCAACTCGGAAAAAGAGGGAGATCAATCATGCCTTGACCCAAACCTGACCCCCGGAACATAACCCTTTGGTGGGTCAGTTCTCGATGCACATCCCGGGTCAGTTCTGCGTGGAAATCAACAGATATCACTCAACTTCTTTTTCGGTCAGGCTCTTAGATCCGCCGTAAATTCAAAAAATGAAACGGGCGTGTCGACCGATCACGATCTCCAGCTGTAGCATACGCTACCAAAGC
>CAITAM010000257.1 GCA_903890265.1 uncultured Pseudomonadota bacterium
GGAGAGGTGGCCGAGTGGTCGAAGGCGCTGGACTGGAATTCCAGTAATGCCCTAACGGGTATTCGTGGGTTCGAATCCCACCCTCTCCGCCAGCCCCCTAAGACGTTGTTCTGGCTGTCGTGTCCACGACGCGACGGCGACTGGTGCCGGCGCGCCGACCGGCCGCGTGGCCGGCCCGCGCCCCGGTTGGTTGACCGGCACCCCCCCCGCGTGTACCGTTCCGTGGCTTGAGTGCGACGCGTCCCGATGCCGTTCAGCCCGCTGCCGTGTGCGACGCCGCGCGGCGCGCGGTCGGTTCGCGCCGACCGCCTCGTTCAATGGCGGTCCGCGTCGGTTTCTCCGCGACAATCAGCCGTAAACCCCGTCAGGCCCGGAAGGGAGCAGCGGTAGCGGTGAGATTGGGTGCCGGAGGGGTGCTGGCGCGGACCGCCGCCTTACACCCAGGCCGCTGCGCATGAGCTACCTCGTTCTTGCCCGTAAATGGCGCCCGCGCCGCTTCTCCGAGCTTGCCGGCCAGGAGCACGTCGTCCGTGCGCTCAGCCACGCGCTCGATTCCGGTCGCATTCACCACGCGTTCCTGTTCACGGGAACCCGGGGCGTGGGCAAGACCACGGTCGCGCGTATCTTCGCCAAAGCCCTTAACTGCGACGTCGGCATCAGTTCGACACCCTGCGGCGTGTGCGCTTCCTGCCGCGAGATCGATGAGGGTCGGTTCGTGGACCTGCAGGAGGTCGATGCGGCGTCGCGTACCAAGGTCGAGGACACGCGCGACCTGCTCGAGAACGTGCAGTACGCGCCGTCGCGCGGGCGCTACAAGGTCTATCTCATCGACGAGGTGCACATGCTCTCGTCGCATTCCTTCAATGCGCTCCTGAAGACGCTCGAGGAACCGCCACCGCACGTCAAATTCCTGCTCGCCACCACCGATCCGCAGAAGCTGCCGGTCACCGTTCTGTCGCGCTGCCTGCAGTTTCACCTGAAGCGGCTGACGCCGCCGCTGATCGTTGAGCGCATGCGCGAGATTCTGGTCAGCGAGGGCATCGACTTCGAGCCGGCAGCCCTGCCGTTCCTGGCGCGTGCGGCCGACGGCAGCCTGCGTGACGGCCTGTCGCTGCTCGATCAGGTGCTGGTCTTTGGCGCCGGCCGGGTCACCGAGTCTGACGTGCGCGCCATGCTGGGGACGCTGGATCGCGGCCACGTGCTGCGGATCGTCGAGCAGCTGGCCGCGGGCGATGCCGCCGGCCTCGTGGCCGCGGCCCGCGCCTGCGCCGAGCACGCCCCCGATTTTGACCAGGTGCTGGCCGAGATCGCCTCGCTGCTCGTGCGGATCGCACTCTCGCAGGTGGTGCCGGACGCCGCGGAGGAGGGGATGCAGGAATGGGAGCCCGCGATCGTGGCGCCACTCGCCGCGCGGCTGCCGGCCGAGGACGTCCAGCTCTACTACCAGATGGCGCTGCTCGGCCGGCGCGATCTCGCCCATGCGCCCGACCCGCAGACCGGCTTTGAGATGACGCTGCTGCGCATGCTGGCGTTTCGCCCCGAGGGCGCCCCGGCCGGGGCAGCGGTTCCGGCCGCCGCCGCACCGACCGGCGCACGACCGGCGGGCCGCGGCACGACGGGCGCGCCGGCGGCC
>CAITAM010000258.1 GCA_903890265.1 uncultured Pseudomonadota bacterium
CAGCCGCAGGTGGTCTTCGCGTTCGGATTGCGGATCACGAACTGCGCGCCCTCCAGTCCCTCGCGGTAATCGATCTCGGCGCCGGCAAGGTACTGGAAGCTCGCCGGGTCGACGATGAGCGTGACGCCCTGGTTTTCGATGGCGGTGTCACCGTCCTCGATCGCCTCGTCGAAGGTAAAGCCGTACTGGAATCCCGAGCAGCCGCCGCCCTGCACGTAGACGCGCAGCTTCAGGGCCGGGTTTGCCTCCTCGCGAATCAACTCGCCGACCTTGAGCGCGGCGGCATCGGTGAAAACAAGCGCGCCGGATTCGGTGCCGGGCGCGGGGGCGTGTGTGTCGCTCATGGGCGCTCACCTTGCAGTGCAAACTTGGATGCCAAGTCTAGGGCGACCACCCCTTGGGGTCAAAACGGCGCCGTCTCGCGGTTCAGCCGGCGTCGACTTTCCAGGGCACGTTATGGCGCACCGGCGTCGTCGCGCCGCGCGAGCGTGCCTCAAGCTGCAGCCGCACCGGACGAAAGTCCGGGGGTAAATCAAAGACCTGGTTGATTTCCTGGAACGAGCGGAAGGCGTACGGCAGGCCCTCGGCACGGCCCAGCGGCAGGCTGACGGCCCGCCCGGCACGCACCCCGTCGATGCTGACGACGAGCTGGCCGGCGATCTCGGCGGTCGGTTTGGGCGCCTGGATGAGCACGACGCGCAGCCGGAAACTCTGCGCCCCGCTGCCCGGCAGGACCTGCACCTTCAGGATGCGAAAGCCGGCCGTCGCGTCGTCCGGCGCGACGATGCTGCGGTAGAACGCGAGTTCCTGGCCCTGCTCGTCAATGCGCGACTGCAGCTCCTCCTGGGCCGCCGCGAGCTTCGCGGCGGCGGCCTGATCCACCTTGCGGGCGACCTCGAGTGTCGCGAGCTTCGATTCGAGCTCCTCGGCCCGGGCGGTGGCCCGCTCGAGCGCCGGGTCCGGCAGGCCGAGCGCGCGCGAGACCGCGCCGCCCGAGTAGCCAACCGAGATGCGGCCGGCGGCATAGGCGACGAAGAGCGCGAGGCAGAGCCCGACGGCACCGAGGGCGATACCGACCCAGTGCCGGTCGGCGCTGCCACGCACGGGCACGCCGGGGCCGCCGGGGTTCGTCACCGGCTCCCCCGGCGACCGCCGGCGGCGGCTTTCGCTACACTGGTGGCCGTGCCGGCCGCCGCGTCCGTGGCCGACAACCGCAGGGGGTGCAAGAGGTGTTGTGGGTCAAGGCTTTGCATGTGGTGGCGATGGTGACTTGGTTTGCCGCGCTTTTCTACTTGCCGCGCCTGTTCGTCTACCACGCCGATGCGACCGACCGGCCGGGCATCGAGCGCTTCAAGGTCATGGAGCGGCGCCTGTACGGCCTCATGAACATCGGCATGACCGCGACCGTGGTCTTCGGCCTTGGCGTGCTTTCCTATGAGCCTCAGCTGCTGCGGCTGCCGTGGCTACAGCTCAAACTGGCGCTCGTCCTCATTCTGATCGGCTACCACGTGTGGTGCGGACGGCTGGTCGTGGCCTTTCGCGACGAGCGCAACGTGCACAGCTCGCGCTGGTACCGTTTCTTCAACGAGGCGCCGTCGCTCTTGCTGCTGGCGATCGTGGTGCTGGTGATCGTGCGTCCGGGGCTCTAGGCGACGGAACCTCGGGCCACCAGGCGGGATAGGCCGGCAGCCCGCTCGGGTACGCGCGCCGGCCGAGCTCGTGCAGCGCCTTGCGGTAGACCTGGCGCTTGAAATACACCACCTCCCGGATCGGGTCCCAGTACTCGACCCAGCGCCAGCGGTCGAACTCCGGCGGCTCGCCGGTGGCGTCAAAGCGCAGCTGCGAGTCCGCCGCCTTGAAGCGCAGCAGGAACCAGCGCTGCTTCTGGCCGATGCAGAGCGGCAGGCTGTGCTTGCGGACGTAGCGCGGCGGCAGGCGGTAGCGCAGCCACGTCCGCGTCTGCGCGACGAGTTCCACGTCGTCCGGGCGCAGCCCGACCTCCTCGTGGAGCTCCCGGTACAGCGCCGCGTGCAGGTCCTCGCCGGGCCGCACTCCGCCCTGCGGGAATTGCCAGCCCCGCCCGCCGGCCCGACCGCCGAGGAACAGCTGTCCGTCGCCGCGCATCAGGATGATGCCGACGTTGGCGCGGTACCCGTCACCGTCGATCCAGTCGCTCATGATTACCCGGGAAGTCAGCCTCGGCGTCCATTCTTCCACAGGCGTGCGTGGCGGCCAACGCCCCCGGTCCCGGGCTGCGCGGGACAACATAACCCGTGCCTTGCGTCAGGCGGACTCGACACGGTCGCGGCCCAGCGCCTTGGCCCGGTAAAGGGCACCGTCGGCCTCGCTCAGGAGCCGCTCCGCCAGTCCCTTGAGGTCGCGCTCGCCACGCGCCGGCAGCACGGCCGCCACCCCGATGGACAGCGTGACGCGCGCCGCGCAGCCGGGCCTC
>CAITAM010000259.1 GCA_903890265.1 uncultured Pseudomonadota bacterium
GGCCGACTGGCGTCCGACCTGCTGCTTTTTTACACGCAGGAATTTTCCTTCGTGGCGCTGCCCGACGAGTTCACGACCGGCTCGTCGATCATGCCGCAGAAGCGCAACCCGGATGTATTCGAGTTGATCCGGGGCCGGACCGCCGTCGCGCAGGCCTGCCTCGACGAGGTGCTTGGCATTGTCGCGAAGCTGCCCGGCGGGTATCAGCGGGATCTTCAGCTCATCAAGGTGCCGCTGTTCCGCGGCATCGACCTCGCTAGCCAGATTCTGGCGATCCTGCCGTCCGCGCTCGCGGGCGTGCGCTTTCGGCCGGAGAGGATACGGCTGGATCCGGCCATCCACGCGGCGGAGGAAGCCAATCGACTGTCGGTCGCCGAGGGTATTCCGTTTCGTGAAGCGTACCGTCGGGTTGGCGCACGCCTGAAGCCCGGCCCGGTCTGATCCTGCCGGCTGGGCGCAAACCCCGGCGAGCGCCGGGTCCAACGGCTGTTGCCGCCGTCAGCGCGCGGCCTCGGGCTGCGCCTCGGGACGCGCCGCCGCAAAGGCAGGCAGCGCCTCGAGGGCCGCGCCGATTTGTTTCAGCGTCGGGTAGGCATCAAGCGGCACGGCAAAGCGCCTCGCGTTGTACATCTGTGGCACGAGGCAGATGTCGGCGAGCGACACCGTGTCGCCGTAGAGGCAGGTGCCGGCCACGGAGTAGCGCGTTGCCAACGCTTCAAGCGCCGCAAAGCCCTCACCGATCCAGTGCGCCACCCAGCGGGTGACGGCCGCCTCGTCCTGCCCGAGTGGCTCGCGAAGGTAGTTGAGCACCCTCAGGTTGTTCAGCGGGTGGATATCGCAGGCCACGGCCTGGGCCATCCACCGGATCCGGGCCCGGGCCAGCGGCTCGGCCGGCAGGAACGGTGGCTCGGGGTGCGTCTCGTCGAGGTACTCGATGATGGCAAGGGATTCGCCCAGCACCTCGTCCCCGACCGCGAGCGCGGGGACCAGTCCCTGCGGGTTCAGGGCCCGGAAGCCCGGCGAATGCTGATCGCGCACGCCGGCCGCGAGGTTGATGCCGACCGTCTCGTAACGCAGGCCTTTCAGGCCAAGGGCGATGCGGACGCGGTACGCCGCGGAGCTGCGCCAGTAACTGTAGAAGGTGTAGCGCGCGTCGCTCACAGCGCGGCACCGACCGTGAATGTGATGGGCGCGAGGCCATCGACTCCTGCCTCCACCGTGTCACCGGGCACGAGTGGACCCACGCCGGCGGGTGTGCCGGTGTAAATGAGATCCCCCGCCGCCAGGCTGAAGTACGTCGACAGTTCGGCGACGATCTCCTGCACCGTCCAGGTCAGGTCGGACAGGTGCGCGGATTGGCGGAGCGCGCCGTTGTGCTTGAGCCAGATCGACGCGCCCGCCGCGGGGGGTCCCGCGGCAACCGGCCGTATCGCACCGATCCCGGCGCTGGCATCAAAGCCCTTGGCGACATCCCACGGTCGCCCCGTGCCCTTGGCCGCCGCCTGCAGGTCGCGCCGGGTGAAGTCGATGCCGACGGCGTAACCGAACACGTGGCGGTCCGCCTCTTCCGCGGCAATGCGCCGCCCGCCGGAGCCGAGCGCCACGACCAGCTCCACCTCGTACTGGAAATCGGCAGTCCGGGCAGGATACGGAACCGGATGACCCGACTCGATCAGCGCGTCCGCGGGCTTCATGAAAAAAAACGGCGGCTCCGAGCGCGGGTCTCCACCCATTTCCCGTGCGTGCTCGGCGTAGTTGCGCCCCACGCAATAGATACGGTGTACCCCGTAACGTGCATCGCTGTTCTCGATCGCGACGGACGGCACGGCGCCCGGCGGCACCGTTGGAACGGTCATCGCTGGTGTCTCCACGCGCCGACGGTTTGACCCGACGGCAATCGCTGACTACCTTACGCCCGCGGGCGCAGGGTGTGAATCCCGGCTGCGCCACGGACTCGGCGGTGGCTTCGTGGTGCCCGCGCGGAGATGATATCGGCATGACTGACGGCAATCCGTGGCGCAAGACCCCGGCGGTGTTCCGCCGCACCGCCCCATGGCCCGTCGCCGGGTTCCTGCTGGCGGCTCTGCTGGCCGTCCGACCGCACGCCGCGGTGGCGCACACACCGTACACCGCGCCGATCACGAACGACGCCACCTTCGATTACGGCCTGTCATCCTTCCTCGGTTCCGGGATCTACTCGATCAACGGCCAGAACGTTCAGCTCTACCGGATCCCGGTGACCTTTGACCTGCGCACGGAACCCCCGGAGCGCACGCAGTACTACGCGCAGTTCCCCGTCACGTTCGGCTTCTACGGCTTCGTGCCGACCGATGTGCTGCAGGGCGACGTGCCAAAGTCGGTCGACACCATCAGCGGCCTGGCCGGCCTCGAGTCGCGAACGCGGCTGAACGACGAGTGGCGCTACCTGCAGCTCATCGCGGTCGGCTACACGGTCGCGGCGCGCAACCCCGATAAGCAGCTCGCCGGCGTCCAGTCGGCGCTTGAGCGCGCCGCGCCGTGGCAGGCGTGGCGCGTGCGCTGGCGCAACGAGGCACTCGCCGCCGTCACGACCGGCCGCGGCAGCTCACCGGAAAAAATCCTCCGCCTGCTCGAGGGCGTCGAAATGGACCGGCCGCAGTCCTGGTCCGTGCTCGGACGGCAGGCCGCGATCGGCGCCTACGGCGTCGTGCGCTGGTACGGCGGAGCGGCCCCGTTCACGTCGAACGGCGAGGCGCTGCGGCTCGAGGAGGAGGCCGGCGTGACGTTCGGTACGGCCGAGCCCATCCGGGTCCTCAAGATCCCGCTACCCCGGCTGTCGCTGGGATACCGGCGCACCTCGACGCTCAACGTCTTCTTCCTCGGTTTCGGGACGCCCTTCTAGGCGACGTCGCTCTATACTGCTGGCCCGGCCCTCGGCCGGACTTCCGCCCCGGGTAAGGAACGTTGCCGATGCGCCTGCTCGCGCTGCTTGTTGCCTCTTCGCTGCTGATCGCCTGCGGCCAGAAAGGCGCCCTCGTGCTGCCCGACAAGAAGCCGAAGTCGACCGTCGGCTCCCCCGCCGCGACCCCTGCAGCGACTCCTGCAGCGACTCCTGCAGCGACTCCTGCGGCGACGCCGGCCCCGGCTGACGCCGGTCGCGGCGCACCCTGACCGCCATGGCTGCGCCAACGCTTTATCTGGTCGACGGGTCGTCCTACCTGTATCGCGCCTTCCACGCGCTGCCGCCGCTGACCAATTCCCGCGGTGAACCCACCGGCGCGGTGCTGGGCGTGGTCAACATGCTGGTTAAGTTTCTCAAGGACTACGATCCCGAGCACATCGCCGTCGTGTTCGACGCGCCCGGGCGGACGTTTCGCGACGAGCTGTTTGAGCAGTACAAAGCCCACCGGCCGCCGATGCCCGATGACCTGCGGGCACAGATCGAGCCGGTACTTGAGACGGTGGCGGCGCTGGGCCTGCCGCTGCTGCGCATATCCGGTGTCGAGGCCGACGACGTCATCGGCACGCTCGCCCGGCTTGGCACGGAGGCCGGCATGACGGTGGTCATTTCCACCGGCGACAAGGACATGGCTCAGCTGGTCAGCGAGCAGGTCACCTGCATCAACACCATGACCGGCAGCCGGCTGGACGTCGCCGGCGTCAAGGCGAAGTTCGACGTGACGCCAGCACAGATCGTGGACTACCTCGCCCTTGTCGGCGACAGCGCCGACAACATTCCAGGGGTGCCGAAGGTCGGCCCGAAGACGGCTGCCAAGTGGCTGGGTGAATACGGCACGCTGGACAGGCTGATCGAGAATGCCGCCTCGATCGAGGGCAAGGTCGGCGAGAGCCTGCGCGCGCACCTCGGCGACCTTGACCTGTCGCGCCGGCTCGCGACGATCGATTGCGCTCTCGCGCTCGACACGGGGCTCGCGGCGCTCGCAAGGCAGCCGGCCGATCAGGCGGCGCTCGCCGCCCTCTACCGGCGCCTCGAACTGAATTCGCTGCTCCGCTCGCTGCCGGACACGGCATCCGTCGCGGCGACGACGCCGGACGAGGGTGCTGCAACCGCGCCCGCCGCGACGCCCGCCCAGCCCGAGCGCCATTACCGGACCGTCCTGACCGAGGCCGACCTCGACCTGCTGCTGGCGGCCTTGACGGGCGCACCTTTGTTTGCCGTCGATACGGAAACCACGAGCCTCAATTACATGGTGGCGACGATGGTCGGGCTGTCGTTCGCGACCGGGCCCGGCGAGGCCTGGTACGTTCCCGTGGCGCACGACTACCC
>CAITAM010000260.1 GCA_903890265.1 uncultured Pseudomonadota bacterium
CGCAGTACCGACGCCGGCACGGCCGTATCGAGGTTGGCGGCGGCACGCAGGTTGAAATCGGCTGCCGAGGGAATGGTTGCCACCGCCGAGCGACTGCCGTCAAGGGTCGATTCCCACTCAGGAACTGCACCGTAAACGAAATCGTACGCCGCCGGCGGCAGGCTCGCTTTCAGGAGATCGTGCTGCAGCTGGATGTGGCCGTCGGTGTCCTGCAGGTCGAGGTACATCGTGTAGGCGACGAGCAGCGAGTCTTCTACCCGCCACGGCGCCGGCGACGTATTCAGCATCCAGTACTCGAACGGCCGCGAGCCGAGCGCCGCCAGCCCGGCGTTGACGCCGTCGGTGTAAGCCTCGGCGACGGCGCGCAGATCCGCGGGTACCTTGGTCGCGACCTCTTTCGCAAGCGCACGCAGCTGATGCAAGCGGTGCTTGCGGTCCGTGTCGAGCGCTGCCGGACCCACCAGTTCGGCCAGTTCTCCGGCCGACACCCGACGCAAGAGGTCCATCTCGAAGAATCGATCCTGCGCGTGCAGGAACCCGAGCGCCCGGGCGACATCCGCCTGCGTGGCACCCGTGATCGTCGGCACCCCACCGGCGTCACGCTCGACCTGAACCGGCGCGGACAGTCCCTTCAGGGCGACGCGCCCGTCGAGCACCGGCAGGCTTGCCCGCAGCACGCCGTAACCAACCGCGAGGACCAGCGCCGCCAGTACGAAAATGACGACAGCGCCACGCCACAGATACCGAAGCAGAGTTGCCATAGCGGCCTCGTCAGACGCTGACTTTGAGAATCTTCATTGAGTTGGTGCCACCGGCCACGCCGGACAGCTCGCCCTTGGTGACGATGATCGAGTCGCCCGGCTTGCACAGACCGAGCTCGACGGCCTGGGCGATGATCGACGCATACAGCATCTCAGGATTGGTGTGCGTCACGTCAAACGCCACGGGGTAGACGCCACGGTAAAGCGTCACGCGCCGACGCGATATCTCGTGCCGGGTGAAGGCATAGATTGGAATGTCGGAACGCACACGTGACATCCAGAGCGTGGTCGACCCGGACTCCGTCAGCGCGAAGATTGCTTTGACGTCGATATGGTTGGCCGTGTACATCACGGCCATCGCGATGGCCTGGTCGGTTCCGTGGAAGGTCCCGTCCATGCGCTCACGCGTACGGCTGTACTCGACCTGGTACTTCTCCGCGCCCTCAATGACCTGAGCCATGGCTTCAACGGCCTTCACCGGGTACTTGCCGACCGCACTTTCGGCCGACAGCATCACCGCATCCGTACCGTCCATGACGGCGTTGGCGACGTCGGAGACTTCGGCGCGCGTCGGCGCCGGACTCGAGATCATCGACTCCATCATCTGCGTAGCCGTGATGACGACTCGGTACTTCTTCTGCGCCATGCGGATGATCCGCTTCTGCAGACCCATGAGCTCGGCATAGCCGACCTCGACACCAAGGTCACCGCGCGCAACCATAACGGCGTCGGATGCCTCGGTAATGCTCTCGAGGTGGCGGATCGCCTCCGCGCGCTCGA
>CAITAM010000261.1 GCA_903890265.1 uncultured Pseudomonadota bacterium
GACTTCGGCGCCTGGGAAGGCGAGGCGTGGGAGCGGATCGAGCGCGCCGCGATCGATGCCTGGGCGGCGGATCCCTGGGGCTACGCCCCGGGCGGCGGCGAGACGCTCGCCACGCTCTGGGCCCGCGTCGCCGCCTTTGCCGCGGACCTGCCGCGCGATGACGGTCGCGTCGCGGTGGTCAGCCACCACGGGCCGCTGCGCGTGCTGCTGCTGCAGCTCCTCGGCCGTCCCTGGCAGGAGTTCTTCAATCACCAGCTCGACTTCGGGGCGGCCTTTGAACTCGAGCTGCCGGCGGGCGCCGGTGCGCGGCTCGTGACGGCCGTGGCAGCGACGGGAACGGCCCCGCACTGAGCAAGCGGGCGGCGTGCCACGCCGACTACACTAGCGGTCACGGGTGCCGCGTCGACGACGCCGGCCACCGTTTCCATCTCACCGGAGCATTACCTCTTGGAAATCGAAACGCCCCCCACCGAACACGGCTCGGACAAACCCATGGGCAAGCGCCGCGGCCTCGTCCTCGTGCACACGGGCGACGGCAAGGGCAAGAGCACGGCGGCGTTCGGTCTTGCGCTGCGCGCGCACGGCCGCGGCAAGCCGATCCGGGTGTTCCAGTTCATGAAGGTCGCGCCGGCGCAGTTCGGCGAGCACCGCGTGTTCGAGACGCTCGGACTCAAGATCGAGGGTCTCGGTGACGGCTTCAGCTGGAAGAGCAAGGATCTCGAGCGCTCGGCGCAGCTCGCGCGCGACGGCTTTGCGCGGGCCGAGGCCGCGATCCGCAGCGGCGAGTATTTCCTCGTCGTGCTGGACGAGATCACCTACCCGATCCGCTACGGCTGGATTCCGCTCGAGCCCGTGCTCGCGTGCCTGCGCGAACGGCCGGAGCACGTGCACGTCGTGCTCACCGGACGAAACGCACCGGAGGAGATCGTGGCGCTCGCCGACACCGTGACCGAGATGCGTCTCGTCAAGCACCACTACGATGCGGGCGTGCCGGCACAGCGCGGCATCGAAGACTGAGGCGCGTTGCCAAAATACCTCAGCGCCCGTGGCCCTTTGAGCGTATACCGGAGCGAGCCCGGGCACATCGTCTTGCCCCGCCACCCTTCACCGCAGAGCCCGCCTGGAGTTACCCACCGTGTTGGATACCGATCCCTTGAGCGTGGCGGCCGCCGATTACCGCCGTGAGATGGGCCACGTGGTACCCGCCGAGGTGCTGCAGATGTTTGCGATGCGCCCGGGTCCGCTGATCGTCGAGATCCGCCAGGCCATCGCCCTCAATCGCCCGGTGAAGGCGTGGCTTGCGCAGTCGCATCGCGCGAACACGCCGCCGGCGAACTGGGAGTGGAACGGCGATGCCCGTCCCGCGCGCACCGATTCGGAGGCCGCGGTACCGCGACCGGGCGGCACCGGCTGGCGCGGCGCGTAAGACGCGGCCGGCCGGCTCAGCGCCGGTCGCGCTGGCGCTTCAGCTGCGCGATCGTCGCCCGCAGCTGCACGTTCTCCGCACGGGAGCCGAGCCAGCGGTGGCCAAGGTAGAGGGAAGAGAAGAACAGCGCGACCAGCAGTACGGTAGTCATGGCAACCATCCTCGGGGTGGGACCGGTGCCGCCAGGCGGGATACCGCGGGCGGGACCCAGTGTAGCCCGACCGTTTCGGCGCTCGCTACCGTGCGCTGCACAGAATCGGCCGCGAACGGCCGCCCCCGTCACGGGCGCACTCGATTTCGTCCGTTGCAATCGCTAATGGCGATTCGTCCATTGAGCGCACGTAACCTACGCCGCGCAACCGCTCAGAGCGCCGTGTTGCCGCCGTCGACCAGCCAGGCGGCGCCCGTCACGTAGCTCGCGCCCGCCCCGGCAAGAAACCCCACCACGCGCGCCACTTCCTCGACGCGGCCGACGCGGCCGAGCGGGAACGCCTGCCCCTTGCGCGCCAGCCCCGCCTCGATGGTCTCGCCACCGGTCACGATGCCCTCGAGCAGCATCGGCGTCGCGATATCGCCAGGGCACACCGCGTTGACGCGCACGCCCGCGGGGCCGTGATCCGCGGCCATCGCCCGGGTCAGCTGCACGAGGGCACCCTTGGCGGCGCAGTACGCGGCCTCGCCACGTCCGCCGACGACACCGAAGTCGGAGGCAATGTTGACGATGCTGCCCTCGCCGCGGGACACCATGTGCGCCAGCGCCGCGCGCGACAGGCGCATCGGCGCCGTGACGTTCACGTCCATGACCCGCGCCCAGTCGTCGTCGCTCGTCTCGAGCACGCTGCCGCGGTGGGTGATGCCGGCGTTGTTGATGAGGATGTCGAGCGTGCCGTAGAGCGCGACCGCCCGCGCGACGAGCCGCTCCGGCAGCAGCGGGTCGGTAATGTCACCGGCGAGGAACGAGGCGTTGAGCGCCCCGGCCAGTGGCTCACCGACCGCGGCGTTGCGGCCGGTCAGTACGAGGCGCGCGCCGCGCTCGGCGAAGTGTTCGGCGATCGCCCGCCCGATCCCGGACGTCGCACCCGTGACGATCGCGACCCTGCCCTGCAACGGATCCATGCCTGCTCCCCGCACTGCCTCACCACCGGCGCCCTGAGCGCGAGCATAGCGCGCCCGCGCCGCTTACCGAGCGTTGGCCGGCGTCCCCGCGAGGTCAAGGCCGAGCTGCCCGCCCTCCGGCTCCGGGCGGCGGAAGAAGTGGGTCGGGGCGTCGCCGCGCTGGCGCGTGCCCTCGATCCCGGCGCGGCGGCAGGCGAGCTCAAATCGCCGCGCGATGAGCCTCGCTAGCGGCCCCTCGCCCGTCATCCGCGAACCGAAGCGGGCATCGGACACCGCCCCGCCGCGCAGGTCGCGCAGGAGCGCCGTGATGCGCGCCGCCTTCTCGGGCACGTGAGTCGCAAGCCACTCGGCGAAGAGCGCCTTCGTCTCGTACGGCAGTCGGAGCAGGATATAGCCCACCCGATCCGCACCGGCCCCGGCGGCGGCGGCGACGATCGCCTCGAGTTCGTGATCGGTGAGCCCCGGGATCACCGGCGCCACGAGCACCCCGACCGGGATCCCCGCCGCGCGCAGGGCGCTGACCGTCCTCAGCCTCGCCGCGGGCGATGCCGCGCGGGGCTCGAGCGTACGCTTCAGCGCGTCGTCCAGCGTCGTGATGCTGACGAAGACCCGCACGAGGCCGAGCGCCGCGAGCGGCGCCAGAAGGTCCGTGTCGCGCAGCACGAGCGCACTCTTCGTGATGATCGACAGCGGATGGCGCGCTTTCGCGAGTACCGCGATCAGCGCGCGGGTGATGCCAAGCTCGCGCTCGACCGGCTGGTAGGGATCGGTGTTCGCGCCGAGCGTGACGGGCAGGCAGCGGTAGCCGGGCGCGGCGAGCTCCCGCTCGAGGAGTCGCGCCGCGTCGGGCTTGTAGAAGAGGCGCGTCTCGAAGTCGAGGCCGGCGGACAGGCCGAGGTAGCCGTGGCTCGGCCGCGCGTAGCAGTAGATGCAGCCGTGCTCGCAGCCGCGGTACGGGTTGATCGACTGGCTGAACGGCACGTCCGGCGAGCGGTTGCGGGCGATGATGGATCTGGCCGCGTCGATGCCAAGCACCGTGTCCAGCCGGCGCGGCACGGGCTCGTCACCGTCCTCGGCCGGGAGCCGCTCGGTGGCCACCGACTTGAAGCGCCCGGGCGGGTTGCTGAGTGCCGCCCGCCCGGGCACCGACGGCAGTGGAGGTCGGGGATGGTCCATTAATCGACTGTATATATAAACAGTATTTCAGACAACCGTACCGCGCGGGGAGGGGCCGAGGTCGGCTCGCGGGCGGCGCCCAGGCACGACGGCCGGACGGTCGCGGCGGCGGGTCCCGCGACGGTCGCTCTGCTGCGGCTTAGCCGGGCCGCGGAATTGCGTGGCCGGTCGCGGTTTTGGAGCGAAGCCCGTCGTCATACTGTAAGAAAATTGTAGTAAACAGTCAGGTAGCGCGCGAGACGACGTCGGCGCCCGTCCGGGACTACACTTTGGCAAGTCCCGGCACCGCGACGAACGGAGTCGGACGCGACAGGTCACTACGGAAACCCGATGCAGCCAGAAAAACCGGTCACGATGTCCGCCGATACCCTCGGCTGGGCACAACGCTCCTTCATCCGCACCATTGAAGTCGTCTCCGGCCAGCGCCGCCTGCAGAAGCACTACGACCGCTACCGGTCGATCCACCGCACCCCCGACTCCTTCTGGAGCGACGCGCTCGACGCCTTCGGCGTCAAGCTCGACCTTGCCCCCGACTCGTTTGACCGGATCCCGAAAACCGGTCCGCTGATGGTGGTGGCCAACCACCCCTTCGGCCTGCTCGACGGCTTCCTGCTCTGCTGGCTCATCAGCCGGGTCCGGTCGGACTTCAAGATCATGCTCGACGGCGGGCGCTACCTGCCCGAGATGGGCGGCCACGCGATCCTCATCGACCCCTCCGGCACCAAGGACGGGCAGCGCAAGAACGCCACGGCCCGTGCCGAGGCCCGGCGCATCCTCGACCAGGGCGGCGTGCTGATCATCTTCCCGGCGGGGGGCATCTCGACCTCGCCCGACCGCTGGGGCCGCACGCCGGCGATGGACTTCACGTGGCACCCGTTCGCGGCCCAGGCGCTGACCCGGGCCCGCTGCCCGGTCCTGCCGGTGTGGTTCGACGGCCAGCACAGCCGCCTGTTCCAGGTCGTGAGCCACTTCAGCCAGACGCTGCGCTGGGGCCTCTTGCTCGGTGAGAACGTCCGACGCCTCAAGCAGCCGGTCAAGGTCGTGGTCGGCGAGCCCATTCCCTACGAGACGCTGCCGCACCACGTCGACCGCACGCTGCTGTCGCGCGAGCTGTGCATGCGCACCTACGCGCTCGGCGGTATCGACGCCTCGCACCCGTACTGGATCCGCGACTGGCCGAAGGCCCTGCACCCGAAGCTGAAGAAGGGCGAGGCCGTGCCGTTCAGCGTCGCGAAGTTCCATCGCGAGGCGAAGACCGGCGCCATGGCCGATGAGCGCCCGCCCACGCGGCGCGCCGCCGCGCCGAAGCGCCGCCTCGGCCCCCGCTACTGAGACCGGGGGCCGCGCAGGCGACCGAGCCGCCCGGCGAACGGCGGCTCAGTCGCTGAGCAGCTGATGCAGATCGTGGGCGAGGTCATCGACCGATGCCCCGGCGGTCCCGACGAGCCGCAGGCGGCCCGCGGCATCGAGCAGGAAGACGCCGGTCGAATGATCGATCGTGTAGCCCTCCCCCTCCGGCACGTGCGCGTACTGCACGAAGAAGTCGTGCGCCGCGCGATCGATCTCGGCCGGGCTTCCGCTAAGCGCAATGACCCCGGGACCGAAGGCCCGCGCGTAGTCCGCGAGCACGGCGGGCGAATCGCGGCCGGGATCGAGGCTGATGAAGAGCACCCGCGTGCGCGCCGCGTCGCGCCCCAGTCGCGCGCGCGCGACTTTGAGCTTGCCGAGCATCGCCGGGCAGGCGTCCGGGCAGTGCGCAAAGCCGAAATACACGGCGAGCACGGTGCCCTGGTAGCTCGCGAGGCTGACGACGCGGCCGCTGCCGTCACGGAGCGTGAAGTCCGGCGACGGTGCGCCGGCCGGCCAGGCCGTGAGCCGGTAGGGATCCGCGGGCGCGACGGCCGGCAGCAGCGCGAGCCAGAGCAGGACGGCAACACGGCCGTGCCAGGGCGCGGTGCGCGGCCCCCGGCGTCGGCCCGTCGCCGGGCCGGTGCCGGGGCGCTTATTCACAAAGGCCACCGACCGGCTGCAGCGAGGTGACGGTCAGTCGCGGCGCACTGTCGGTACCGGTCAGCAGTCCCTTGACCGCGACGCGCCGGCCGATGAGCGCCTCGGGCCGGAACGGGCGCGTGCCGACGAGCGGCACCTTCGCCGACCCCGGTGGCGTGTCCTGCGCCGCGCCGAGCTCGGCGCGGGTGGTCGACTGGCTGCTCTGCATCGAGCGCAGCAGGGCGCGCTGCAGCACCACGCCCGCGCCGTCCGGCGCGAGGCAGCCCACCGCCTCCACCACCGGCACCGCGCCGCTCGCCGGCAGCGGGTCGTTCGAGTACTCCACGAGGGGACTGAACATCTCGTCCCAGCTCTGGTTCTGGTCACGGAAGTAGGCCTGCTTCTCCGGCCCGCAGCGGCGCGCCGGGTCCGCGGCCGCCACCTCGTTCAGGTGCGCGTTGCCGGCCGAGTTGTCGTAGTGCGCGGTGACGACGAGCGTGCTGCCGGCCGGCACCCTGAGCGGGGTGACGAGCCGGTAGCCGAGCTGCCAGCGGAAATCGTAGCGCGGCACGTCAAGCACGAGCTGCTCGCGCCCGTCGGGATAGACCAGCGAGTAGCGAAAATCGCGGCCGCGAAAATGCGCGTGCGGCTGGAACGCGTAGAGCGTCACCGGTCGCGGGTAGCCGGTGATGCCGGTGAGCTCGTAGTGATCGGCGAACGGCGGCACCGGCGGGATCGCCACGTCCGTCCCTTCCGCCTTGGTACCGGGATCGTCGGCGAGGAGCTCGGTGCCGTTCGCGATCAGCGTCCGGCCGGCCGACGGCACCCGGAAGAGCTGCGTCGCCGGCGCCTTGGGCAGGAACCACAGCCCGAGCCGCGAGCGGTCGACCTCGGGCTTGCCGGTGGTCGTGTAGTGGATGTTGAAGTTGATGAAGCGGTCCGGGCCGCCGCGCACGAGCTTGCCCTCGCCGGGCGCGAAGCCCTCGTAGGCGACACCCGGCGTGTAGGCGGCGAGCATGTCGTAATTGCCGGACGTCGCGGGGTCGGTGACCGCGGGCGCGGTGCGGGCGACGGCGCCCGCCGGCATGCCCATCTGCGCGGCAATGGCCTCCAGCCGCTCGGCATCGGCCGCGCTCAGGCCGTTCGCGTACTCGACCTCGGCGATTCCCATGTGATGCACGAGCGCGCGGCTGCCGGGCAGCACCTGCAGCCCCGCGAGCCAGCGATCGCCGGTGAAGGGCACGCGCACCTTGAGATCGATGTAGGGAATCTCACCGGTGGCCTTGACCGCGAACTCCGGCAGCGTCACGACCGCGTCCGGCGGCCGGCCGGACGGATGGGCCCAGCCGTCCGGCGCCCGCGGCAGCGGCGGCGCCCGGCCCTCGCCTGCCGGCGTGCCGCCGTCCACCCAGGCCGCGATCGTCGCGATCTCGGCGTCGCTGAGCGACGGGTCGTCGCGCAGCGGCAGGCTGTGCTTCGAATCGGCCGGCCACGGCGGCATGGTCCGCGCCACGACCTGCGAGCGGATCCGCGCCGCGAGGCCAACCGTGCTCGCGTAATCGGTCAGCGGCAGCGCGGCCGCCGCGCCCCCGGCGCGGTGGCAGCCGACGCAGTGGCGGTTGAGGAGCGCGGCCACGGCGCCGTTGTAGGTTGGCGTGCGCGGCGCCGGTGGCCCCGGGGTGGCCGCCGCGCTCGCGGCCGCGGCGAGGCCGGCGAGCGCCGCCGGCAGGAGCCCCCGCGGCCCGGGACCGC
>CAITAM010000262.1 GCA_903890265.1 uncultured Pseudomonadota bacterium
CGTGTACAGGTTGTACTGCAGGGTCTGGGTGCCGTTGGTCATCAGCCGCTGGGTGATCGAGCCACCCGTCGTGCTGCCACCGTTTACCGTCATCGTGTACGGGCTGCCGTTGGTGCAGGCAACGTTGATCGACGAGGTGTTGCTGATGGCGCCGGAACCCGGCGTGTAGTTGCCGAAGGCGAGCGGGGTGGCGCTCACCGTGCAGGTCTTCAGCACCGTCGCCGAGACCAGGAAGGTCGCGGTGGCGGGGTTGGCCGCCGAGGCGGCCCCGGCGGACAGCAGGCCCGTCGTCAGCGCAATAGCGAGCAGCTTGCTCTTAGTCATGTTTACTCCTTAAAACATCCGTGCCCGGCAAAAATCGGTCGGTGCGGCGCGGGCACTCCGCGCGCGGCGCCGGGCGGGGACCGCGCCGGACTGACCGTGGTGTCTCAAACTGAGCACCGGGGGCGATCCTTGACTATGTGAAACCGACTCGTTGTGACGGGGCTCTCAGAAAGCGCTGCCATTCCTCAAGGTTTCCATGGATTTGCCGACCTCTTCTCACTTATTCCTGTCGTCTGTGGCGGATTCGCGGCGGATGTTGCGGTTCGGGTCGCCGGGTGAGTGCGTGGTAAAGTCCAAGCCCGATCGGATCCCACCCGGAGCCTCCCCGTCATGACATTCCCGCGCCGCCTGACGCTCGCGCTGCTGGTGCTCGTGGGGACCGCGACGGCCGGCTGCAGCGTGAAGACCACGATCAACACGACGAGCAGTTCGGCGGCGAACTACAGCCACGTGTACGTCACGGTGTCCGGCTTTGCCTTCAACAAGTCCGCCACGGCGCGCGCTACCGATCCGGGCTGGGTGACCGTGACGCTGAAGACGCCGGTGACGGTCGATCTCCTCGACCCGGACCGCGCCCTGCCGACGCTCGTCACCGATGCGGTGATTCCGGGCGGCACGTACCTGCAGATGCAGCTGCAGCTGATCGGCAGCTCGGCGGCGCTCGCGACGTCGGCAACGGCGCTCGGGCTCGGCTACAACGATGAAGTCACTTATACGGACAGCGCCGGTGCGTCGCACACGGTCACGCTCGAGTTCGGTACCACGTCACCGACTCTGCTGCTGCCGACGAGTGTCGTATTCGGCAGCGGCAGTGCGGCGGTGACGTCCGGGAGCAGCGAGCCGACGTCGCTCACGCTGACGACGTGGTTTGACATGACGCGCTACCTGCACGTGCTGAACTACGGTTCGCAGAGTTCCGCGCTGTATTCGGGCCCCGTGTCGGCGTATGACGTCACGACCGTCGGTGGCATCAAGGGATCGCTGGATTTGAGTGCGCTCGGCAGCGCCGTGCAGGGCGGACGACAGGGTATCGTCGCCACCGCAGAGCAGCTGAGCGCGGATGGCACGCGTCGGATCGACGTCGGTAACGCCACCGTCCAGTCCGACGGCAGCTTCCTGATCTATCCGCTGCCCGTCGCCTCCGGCAGCGGTGGGACGAGCTATGACGTCGTGCTGCACGGATCGGCCATGGAACCGATGGTGGTGCTGTCGGTTCCCGTCAGCGCCGGCGGCACCGACAAGGCAACGGAACTATCAGGCTCGGCGCTGACGGCCGTGCCGAGCGCGACCTACAGCGTCAATACCGGTGTCGTCACGACCACGCCTGCCGGCGTCGTCACGACGAGCGGCAGCTCGGCCTTCACCACGCTGCCGGCGTCGGCGTCGGTGGACTTCTACCAGACGCTGCCGATCTCGTCCGCGCCGTACCTGATGGAAAGCGCGGCGCTGAATCCGCTGACCCGGCAGTTCGATGCCGACTGGGCGCTGCCGAACAGCAACGTGCTCGTCGGCACCTACAACGGCGGTGGCAGTGTCGCCTTCAGCGAGCGGACACCGATCGAGGGCACGGGCAGTTACCTGCTGGCGACGCGGGCGCCGCTGCGCGGTGCCGGCCCGCTCGACACACGGGTGAGCGCACCCGGCCGTGCACAGACCGTGACCGTATACCCGTCGCCGCCGCTGCCGGCCTCGGGCAGCCTCATTGGTGTGGCGAATGGCGCGCTGCAGGTCCAGCTCAGTCAGGCGACCGCCGGTCACTACAACACCGGCACCCTGATCGTGAGCCACGGCGGTGTGGTCATCCAGAACGTCGACCTCACGGCCGCCTTCGCCCAGGCCGGGGCCAGCGGGACACTCGCCGTCTACGTGATCGGCCTGCCGACCGGCACGGCGGCGCAGCCGTACCTGCCGGCGCAGTACGACGTGGTCGCGCGCGTCTGGAACAGCGCGACTCCGAGTACGTCGCTGACGTTTGCGTCGCTGACGAACACCCTCGACCTGTCGGCGCAGATCCCGTTCGGCGCGGTCATCACCCTGCCGTAGCGACCCGGGGCGCGGGCATTAGCTCAGCGCCGGCTGCCCGCTTCTGACCCGCCCGGCGCAGCGCTGGCCACCGACCCAGTACGCAAGCTCCCGCGGGTGGCCCACGTCCCACAGCGCGAAATCGGCGCGATGCCCGGGTTCGAGCGTGCCCCGGTCGCTGAGGCCGAGCGCCCGCGCCGCGTGGCGGGTCACACCCACCAGCGCCTCGACGGGCGTGAGGCCGAACAGGGCGCAGCCGAGCGGCAGCGTCAGCGTCAGCGACGTGAGCGGCGACGTACCCGGGTTGCAGTCCGTCGACAGCGCGAGCGGCACGCCCGCCGCGCGCAGCGCGGCGATGGGCGGACGCTGCTTCTCGTTCAGGAGCAGGTACGCGCCCGGCAGCAGGACCGCGGTCGTGCCGCTGCGTGCCAAGGCGTCGACGCCTGCCGTCGAGGTGTACTCGACGTGATCCGCGGACAGGGCGCCGAACTCGGCCGCGAGTGCGGCTGCACCCATGTCGGAGAGCTGGTCGGCGTGGACCTTGACCGCGAGCCCGTGCTCCCGTGCAACGCTGAGCACCTGGGCGCATTCGGCGACACTGAATGCGATGGTCTCGCAGAACACGTCAACGGCGACCGCGAGTTGTGCCGCGGCGGCGGCCGGGATCAGTTCGCGGCACACGAGGTCGACGTAGCCCGCGCGATCACGGGCGTACTCCTCGGGCAGCGCGTGCAGGGCGAGCAGCGTCGGCACGACGCTGACGTCCAGCAGCTCGCCAAGCGCCCGCGCGGCCTGCAGCTGCTTGAGTTCGGCCTCCACGCTGAGTCCGTATCCGGACTTGATCTCAAGCGTGGTCACGCCGTCGTTCAGCAGCGCGCGGGCGCGGGGCAGGGCACCGGCGACGAGTGCCTCGACGCTGAGCTTGCGGGTCATGCCGACCGTTGAGCGGATCCCGCCGCCGGCCTTCGCGATGTCGGCGTAGCTTGCGCCGGACGCACGCATCATCTGGTCCAGGGTCCGGTCGCCACCGAATACGAGGTGGGTGTGACAGTCGATCAGTCCGGGCGTGATCCAGCGGCCGCCGGCGTCGTGCACGGTGCGCGCCAGAGCATCGGGCGGGCCGGGCAGTTCACTGCGCGGTCCGACGTAGGCCAGCCGGCCATCGACGACGCCGAGGGCCGCATCGGTAATGGCGCCGTAGTCGGTGTCCGCCCCGGCAAGCGTTGCCGCGTTGAGGTTGATCCACAGCTGGTCCCACACGGCGGTGTGCTCCTGTTCAAGCGCAGAACGGTTTGCTTATATAGCAGGCGGCCGCGGTCAGCGCTGAGTTTTGTCAAAGGAGTGGATGCGCGTGCGATTGATCTTTGAGAAGGCGCTGGTCGATGCGGCAGTGCAGAGCCACGTCGCGGTCGAGGTGGGCGACGACGGGGCCATCGTGTCGGTCGGTCGGGCAACGCCGGAGGATGCGCGCCACGTCATACCGGGTCTTGCCGTTGCCGGCATGCCGAACCTGCACAGCCACGCCTTCCAGCGCGCGATGGCCGGTACCGCGGAGACCGCCGGCAGCGGCGCCGATTCGTTCTGGACCTGGCGTGATGCCATGTACCGCTTCGTCGACCGCCTGACGCCGGACGACATTGCCGCGATCGGCGCCTACGTGTACCTCGAGATGCTGCGCGCCGGCTACACCTCGGTTGCGGAGTTCCATTACGTACACCATCAGCCCGATGGCAGCGCGTACGCGACGCCGGAAGCCCTGTCACTGGCCGTGCGCCAGGCGGCTGCGGAGGCCGGGATTCGCCAGCTGCTGCTGCCGGCGCTCTACCAGACCGGGGGCTTCGGCGGACAGCCGGTGAAATTTGCACAGCGCCGCTTCATCCATGCCACCGACCGGTTTCTTAACCTGTACGCGCGTCTCTGCGAGCGCGAGTCCGCGGGCCTGTCGACCGGCATTGCGCTGCACTCGCTGCGGGCCGTGCCGGTGGAGGTCCTCGGCGAGGTGGTCGGTGCCGTCACCGGCATCGACCCGCACGGCCCGATTCACGTCCACGTCGCCGAGCAGCGGCAGGAAGTCCTTGATTGCCTCGATGCGACCGGGCGGCGTCCGGTGCAGCTGCTGCTCGAGACCGGGCTGGTCGATGACCGCTGGTGCCTGGTCCACGCGACCCACATCGACTCGGCCGAGCTGCACGGCATCAGCCGCGCGGGGGCGGTGGTGGGCCTTTGCCCGACCACCGAGGGAAATCTGGGTGATGGTCGTTTTCCACTCGACGAGCTGCATGCCGCCGGCGGGCGCTTTGGCATCGGCTCGGACAGTCACGTATCGATCGACCCGCGCGAGGAACTGCGACTGGCCGAGTACAACCTGCGCCTCTGGCGCGAGCGACGGGTCGTCGTCCGGGATGCGGCGACGGTGCACTCGGGGACACTGCTGTACCGGGCGGCGGTGGCCGGCGGGGCCCGGGCGCTCGGCCGGCCGCTCGGCGGGCTCGCGCCGGGCGCGGACGCCGACATCGTGGTGCTGGACACGGCACTGCCGTCGTTTGCCGGCGTGCGCGACGAGGCACTCGTCGACCACTACGTCTTCGCGCCGCGGCCGGGCGTCGTCCGCGACGTCATGGTGGGCGGCCAATGGCAGGTCCTCGGCGGCCGCCACCGGGCGGAGAGTGCCGTCGAGCGGGCTTACGTGGCGGCCCTCGCCCGCCTCAGCGCCGCGGGGGCTTGACGACCGGCGACCGCAGGTTGATCATACCTGTCTATACAGGCTGTTCGAGCGCCCGCCGTCGATGAACGCCGCCCCGCAACCGCTCTACGAGCAGGTCAAGGCCTACGTCCTCAGCCGGATCCGGTCCGGTGAGTGGGCGCCCGGTGCCCGGGTGCCCTCGGAGCACGAGCTCACCCGCGAGCTGCAGGTGTCGCGGATGACGGCCAACCGGGCGCTGTCGGAGCTCATGCGGGTCGGTGTGCTGTCGCGCGTCGCCGGTGTCGGCACCTTCGTGGCGGACTTCAAGGCCGCCGGCCATCCGCTGCAGATCCGCAATATCGCCGAGGAGATCGGCTCGCGCGGTCACGTGCACCGTTCGGAGGTGGTCGTGCTCGAGCGGATCGAGGCCACGGCCGGCCCGCGCGAGCGCCTTGCGCTGCGCCGGGAGGACCGCCACGTGTTCCATTCGGTGCTCGTCCATTACGAGGCGGACAAGCCGCTGCAGGTCGAGGACCGCTACGTCAATCCCCGCATCGCGCCGGATTACCTCAGCGTGCCCTTTGCGCGCATGACCCCGTACGAGTACCTGATGGAAGTAGCCCCGCTGCAGCGGGTCGAGCACACCGTGCGGGCCGTCGTCCCGGAGCGTGCGATCGCTGCGCTGCTCGAGCTTGGCCGCGACGAGCCGAGCCTGCTCATCGAGCGCGTCACGTTCAGCCGCGGCGAGCGCGCGTCGTACGCCCTTCTCTACCATCCCGGATCGCGCTTTGAGCTTAAAGGCGGCTTCGACGCCTGACGACCGACCGGACCCGTCCGACCCATGTCTTAACGAACCCGAGGCAGCCATGGATAGATTTACCCGCAAGGACCCGACCCGCCACCTCCGCGCCGCGCACGGCACGACCCTCGAGGCCCGCAGCTGGCTGACGGAAGCGGCCCTGCGCATGCTCCGCAACAACCTCGATCCGGACGTCGCCGAGCGCCCGGACGAGCTCGTGGTGTACGGTGGCATCGGCCGTGCCGCGCGCGACTGGGAGTCGTACGACCGCATCGTCCACACTCTGAAGCGACTCGGCGATGACGAGACGCTGCTGGTGCAGTCCGGCAAGCCGGTTGGCGTGTTCCCGACCCATGCCGACGCACCGCGCGTCCTGCTCGCCAATTCCAACCTCGTGCCGCACTGGGCGACGTGGGAGCATTTCAACGAGCTCGATCGCAAGGGACTCATGATGTACGGCCAGATGACGGCCGGCTCGTGGATCTACATCGGCAGCCAGGGCATCGTCCAGGGCACCTACGAAACGTTCGTCGAGATGGGCCGCCAGCACTACAACGGGAACCTGGCGGGACGCTGGATCCTCACCGCCGGACTCGGTGGCATGGGCGGTGCCCAGCCGCTCGCCGCCACGATGGCCGGTGCGGCGATGCTGGCGATCGAATGCGACGAAACCCGCATCGAGAAGCGCCTGGAAACCGGCTACCTTGATCTGCGCGCGACGACGCTCGACGAAGCACTGGCCATGATCGAGCAGTCGCTGAAGGATGGCGTCCCGCGCTCGGTCGGGCTGCTCGGCAACGCCGCCGAGATCCTGCCGGAGATGCTGCGCCGTGGAATCCGTCCCGACGCCGTCACGGACCAGACCTCGGCGCACGACCCGATCAATGGCTACCTGCCGATCGGCTGGACCGTCGCCGAGTGGGAAAGCCGCCGTCATTCGGACCCGAATGGCGTGCGCGACGCCGCCATGAAGTCGATGGCCGTGCACGTCGAGGCGATGCTTGCCTTCAAGCGTGCCGGCATTCCGACGTTCGACTACGGCAACAACATCCGCCAGATGGCGAAGCTCGTCGGCGTGCCCGACGCCTTCGACTTCCCGGGCTTCGTTCCGGCCTACATCCGGCCGCTGTTCTGCCGCGGCGTCGGTCCGTTCCGCTGGGTGGCACTGTCCGGTGACCCCGAGGACATCCGGCGCACCGATGCCAAGGTGCGCGAACTCATCCCGGACGATCCGCACCTGCACCGCTGGCTCGACATGGCACAGCAGAAGATCCACTTCCAGGGTCTCCCGGCCCGTATCTGCTGGGTCGGGCTCGGGCAGCGGCATCGGCTCGGCCTCGCCTTCAACGAGATGGTGGCGCGCGGTGAACTCAAGGCGCCCATCGTCATTGGTCGCGACCACCTGGACACCGGTTCGGTCGCGAGCCCCAACCGGGAGACCGAAGGCATGCTGGACGGCTCGGACGCGGTCTCCGACTGGCCGCTGCTGAACGCGCTGCTGAACACGGCCGGCGGTGCGACGTGGGTCTCCCTGCACCACGGCGGCGGCGTCGGCATGGGTTACTCGCAGCACTCGGGTGTGGTGATCGTGGCAGACGGTACCCCGGCTGCCGCCAAGCGCATCCAGCGCGTGCTGTGGAACGATCCGGGTACCGGCGTGATGCGGCACGCGGACGCGGGCTACGAGCTCGCGATCCAGTGCGCGCGCGAGCAGGGCCTCGACCTGCCGATGCTCGCTTCGTGAAGGCGGGCAAGGGCCGGAGCCGGCCTAAGGTTCGCCAGGTGATCGGTCTGACGGACCTGACGCTCGCCACCCTGCGCCTCGTCCATGACGGCCCGGTCCGCGCGGTGCTCACGCGCGAGAACCTCGCGCGGATCCGGGCGAGCGCGGCGGTGGTGGCGCGGGTGATCAAGAACGAAGCCTCGGTGTACGGCATCAACACCGGCTTTGGGCTCCTCGCGAGCACCCGCATCCCGCGCGACCAGCTCGCGCAATTGCAGCGCAATATCGTGCTGTCGCACGCGGCGGGCACCGGGCCGCTGCTGGACGATCGGGTGGTGCGCCTGATCCTGGTCCTCAAGGCCGCCAGTCTCGCGCAGGGTTACTCCGGCGTGCGACCGGCCACGGTCGAGGCGCTGCTCGCGCTGCTCGAGCACGAGATTTATCCGTGCATTCCCGGCCAGGGGTCGGTCGGTGCGTCCGGTGACCTCGCGCCGCTCGCGCACCTCGCCTGTGCACTGATCGGCGTGGGCGACGTGCGCGTGCAGGGCAAGGTCGTGCCGGCGGCGAAGGCACTCGCCGCGGCGGGTCTCGAACCCCTCGAGCTCGGCGCCAAGGAAGGCCTTGCGCTGCTGAACGGTACCCAGGTGTCGACGGCACTCGCTCTCTCGGGGCTCCTGCAGATCGAGGACGCGTTCGCCTCGGCGCTGGTGGCCGGAGCCCTGTCGGTCGATGCGCTGAAAGGCAGCGACACCCCGTTCGACGGACGGATTCACGCACTGCGCCGGCAGCCGGGTCAGCAGCAGGTCGCGGCGGTGTTCCGCGCGCTGCTCGCCGGCAGCCGCATCCGTGCCTCGCACATCGACTGCCCGCGCGTCCAGGATCCCTATTCGCTGCGCTGCCAGCCGCAGGTCATGGGCGCCTGCCTTGATCTGATGCGCCAGGCCGCGACGACGCTGCTGCGCGAGGCCAACGCCGTCACGGACAACCCGCTGGTCTTCCCCGGCGACGGCGACGTGCTGTCCGGCGGCAACTTCCACGCCGAACCGGTCGCGTTCGCGGCCGACCAGCTCGCGCTGGTCGCCGCCGAAGTCGGTTCGCTGTCCGAGCGCCGCCTGAGCCTCATGATCGACCCCAAGATGAGCGGCCTGCCGCCGTTCCTGGTCAACGAGTCGGGCGTGAATTCGGGCTTCATGGTCGCGCAGTGCACCGCGGCGGCGCTGGTGTCGGAGAACAAGATGCTCGCGCACCCGTGCTCGGTGGACAGCATTCCGACCTCGGCGAACCAGGAGGACCACGTATCGATGGCCACGCACGGGGCGCGGCGGCTGACGGCGATGGCCGAGAACGTCTCGGCCGTGGTCGGTATCGAACTCCTCGCCGCGGTCCAGGGCCTTGAGTTCCACCGCCCGCTGAAGAGCTCGCGGGCGCTGGAGAACGTCGTGCGCCTCGTGCGGGACCTCGTGCCGAACTACGCCACCGACCGTTACTTCGCGCCGGACATCGAGCAGGCGCGGGCACTCGTTCGCTCGGGCGTCCTGCGCAGCTGGATCGGTGAGGCGGTGCTCGGCACGTGAGCGAGTGCTATCACTCCGCCGAGGGGTCGTCGCCCTTCGTCATCAGCTTCCCGCACGTCGGCACCGGTATTCCGGCCGAGATCGCGGGCACGCTGACCGAGGCGGCGCGGCTCGTGCCGGATACCGACTGGCACGTCGAGCGGCTGTACGACTTCGCGCACGGCAAGGGCGCGAGCCTGGTGCAGGCGACGCTGTCCCGGTACGTCATCGACCTCAACCGCCCGCCTGACGATGCTTCCCTCTACCCGGGCCAGACGACGACGGGACTGTGTCCAACCGAGACCTTCGACGGCCTGCCGCTGTACCGCGAGGAGGGCCCTGATGTGGCCGAAACCGAGCGCCGCCGCCGCCGGTACTGGCAGCCGTATCACGACGAGCTCGAGCGATTGCTGGCGCGCGCGGTGGCGATGCACGGTCACGCGACGCTGCTCGATGCCCACTCGATCGCGAGCGAGGTGCCACGGCTCTTTGCCGGGCGGTTGCCGGATGTGAACGTCGGCACGTTCAACGGCCAGAGTTGTGCCGCGAGCCTGAGCGACGGGATCGTCGGCGTGCTTCGCGCCCAGAGCCGGTTCACGCACGTCCTGAACGGTCGGTTCAAGGGCGGCTACATCACCCGGCACTACGGCCGGCCGCTCACGGGCGTGCACGCGGTGCAGCTCGAGCTCGGCCAGAGCGCCTACCTCGACCCGCCGCTCGACACCTACCTCGAAGCGCGCGCGGCCGAGCTCAAGGCCCTGCTCGCCCGCCTGGTCGATGTGTTCGTCCGCTTCGTGCCGGGATCGCGCTGACATGCGGTACCTGCCCGCCGCCCGGTACGTCGCGATGCCGTGGCGCAACGGCAAGGGCATGACCGAGGAGATCGCGCGCGCGCCGGCGGCGCCGGCCGATTTCGACTGGCGCCTGAGTCTCGCCGCCATCACCGAGGACGGTCCCTTTTCCCATTACGCGGGCTACGAGCGCGCGGTCGTGCTCGTGTCCGGCGACGGCTTCTGCCTCGACGTCGAGGGTGACGGGCAACGGTTGCTGCAGGCGCCGGGTGCGGTCGCGGTCTTCGACGGCGCGACGCCCGTGCACTGCCGGCTGACCGGCGGGCCCTGCCGCGACCTCAGTCTGATGGTGCGCCGGCCCGGGACCGTGTCCGCCGCCCGGGCACTCGATATCGTCCGGCCGGTCACGCTGGGTGCGGGCTCGGCGACGCACCGGGCGCTGTACGTGCTGCAGGGTGGGCTTCAGGCGGTCGGAGCGGGCGAGGCGTGCCCCGCGCTCGTGGCCGGCGACTCGCTGCTGTTCGATAGCGACGACACCGCGGTCAGGCTGAGCCCGGGAGCGGGCGCGGCCCGGGTGGTGCTCCTCGAGTGGCTGCCCGCGCCGGGAGCCTGAGCACCGGGTCGATTGTTCCGGCACCCGGAACGCCGGGTTCAGGTGGCGGCGGGTGCGCGCCGGGGGCCTACACTGTCGGCCACGAGCAAGGGCTCACAACCTAGCGAGGGCTGATCATGATTACCCTGCGAGCGGGCGACACCCGGGGCTATGCCGACCACGGCTGGCTGAAGTCACGCCACACCTTCTCCTTTGCCGATTACCGCGATCCGCGCTACGACGGCTTCGGGCCGCTGCGGGTGATCAACGAGGATCGCGTCGTGCCGTCGATGGGCTTTGGCACGCACGGGCATCGCGACATGGAGATCATCAGCTACGTCGTCGCCGGCGAGCTGGCACACAAGGACAGCATGGGCACGGTGGCGGTGCTGAAGCCGGGCGATATCCAGTGCATGAGCGCGGGATCGGGCGTGATGCACAGCGAGTTCAACGGCTCGGCGACGCAGGAGGTGCACTTCCTGCAGATCTGGATCGTGCCCGACCGACGTGGCACCGTGCCGCGCTACCGGGATGCGCACTTCAGTCGCGAGACCCGCAGCGGTCGCCTCTGCCCGATCGCCTCGGCCGACGGCCGTGAACAGTCGCTGCCGATCTACCAGGATGCGGTGGTCTATGCCTCGGTCCTGCCCGACGGTGCGGCACTGGACGCCGTCCTCGGCGCCGGGCGGCGCGGTTACGTGCAGGTGGTGCGGGGCGGCCTTGCGCTGAATGACGTCGCGGCGGGCGCCGGCGATGGCCTCGCGATCACGGGCGAGGAGCGTCTGCGCTTCGTGGCCGATGGCGAGGCCGAGTTTCTCTACTTCGACCTGCCCTGAGGGGAAGTCCCGGCGGACGGGAG
>CAITAM010000263.1 GCA_903890265.1 uncultured Pseudomonadota bacterium
CGTCAGCGATTCGGGAAATCGATCGCCTTCTTGTCGGCGGCCAGTGCGGCCTCGTGCAGCGCCTCCGACAGCGTCGGGTGGGCGTGCATCGTCAACTGCAGGTCCTCGGTGCTGGCCGAGTACTCGAGCGCAAGGCACGCCTCACCGATCAGCTCACCCGCCATCGGCCCGATCACGTGCACGCCGAGCAGCTCGTCATCGTCGGTGGCGGCGATGACCTTGCAGAAACCGGCGGTCGATTCCATCGCCCGCGCCCGGCCGCTGGCGAGAAATGGGAAGCTGCCGACCTTGTAGGCGCGGCCGCTCTTCTTGACCTCTTCCTCGGTCTGGCCGACCCAGGCGATCTCCGGTGCGGTGTAGATCACCGACGGAATGGCCCGGTAGTTGACCTCGGCGTGGTGCCCGGCAATGCGCTCGGCCACCATGACGCCCTCCTCCTTGCCCTTGTGCGCCAGCATCGGCCCGCGCACGCAGTCACCGACCGCCCAGACGTTCTCGACCGGCGTGTGGCAGTGCTCGTCGACGACGATGAAGCCGCGGGCGTCGAGCGAGACGCCGGTGCCGTCGCCCAGCAGGTCCTTGGTGTACGGCCGCCGGCCGATGGCCACGACCAGGCGGTCGACCTCGAGCGTCTGCTCGCCGGCGGCGTCGTGGTAGAGCACGGTCACGCCGGACTTCGAGGCCTCCGCCGAGGACACCTTGGCGCCCAGCCGGATGTTGAGGCCCTGCTTGTTGAAGTTCTTCAGCGCCTCCTTGGCCAGCGCCTGGTCGGCCATCGGCAGGAAGGTGTCCATGGCCTCGAGAATCGTGACCTCGGACCCGAGCCTGCGCCAGACGCTGCCGAGCTCGACGCCGATGACCCCGGCGCCGATCACGCCGAGGCGCTTCGGCACCGCCGCGAACTCGAGCGCGCCCCAGGAATCGACGATGTGTACGCCGTCAAACGGCGCACTGGGCAGCGCAGCAGGCTCCGAACCGCTTGCGAGCACGACGTGCGTCGCGCTCAGCGTCTTCACCGTGCCGTCAACCGCCGTGTACTCGACGCGTCGGTCGGCCAGCAGCCGGCCATGCCCCGTCAGTGCCGTGACCTTGGCCGCCTTGAAGAGCCCGAGGATGCCCTGGGTCATGCCCTTGACGATCCCCGCCTTGCGCTTCTGCATGGCGGCGATGTCGACCGTGACCGAACCCACCTTGATGCCGTGGGTTGCGAATTCGGCTTCGGCCCGGTGCACGAGCTCGGAGGACTCGAGCAGCGCCTTCGACGGGATGCAGCCGGCATTGAGGCAGGTGCCGCCGAACGCGTAGCTGCCGTCGTAGTTCTTCCAGCCGTCGATGCAGGCCACCTTGAGACCGAGCTGTCCGGCACGGATGGCCGCCGGGTAGCCGGCCGGGCCGCCGCCGATCACGATCACGTCAAATGTGTCACTCATGGGGTCGCTACCTTGGGCTTGGCTTGGCTTGGCTTGGCGGGGAACGGCAACGGTCAGGCGCTCAGACCTGCAGCAGCAGCCGCGCCGGGTCCTCGAGGGAGTCCTTGATCGAGACCAGGAACTGCACGGCCTCGCGACCGTCGATGATCCGGTGATCGTAGGTCAGCGCGAGGTACATCATCGGCCGCACGACGACCTGGCCGTCGACCACCACGGGCCGGTCCTGGATCTTGTGCATGCCGAGGATCGCACTCTGTGGCGCGTTGACGATCGGCGTCGACATCAGCGAGCCGAACACACCGCCATTGGTGATGCTGAACGTGCCGCCGGTCAGCTCCTCGATCGTGATCGAGCCGTCGCGGGCACGGCCCGCGAAGCCGGCGATCGCCCGCTCGATATCGGCAAAACTCATGAGCTCGGCATCGCGCAGCACGGGCACCACGAGGCCACGGTCGGTCGAGACCGCCACGCCGACGTCGTAATAGTCGTGATACAGGATGTCGTTGCCGTCGACGTAGGAGTTGACGGCCGGGAACCGCTTCAGCGCCTCGATGGTGGCCTTGACGAAGAACGACATGAAGCCGAGCTTCACGCCGTGCTCCTTCTCGAAGCGGTCCTTGTGCCGCGCGCGAAGGTCCATCATGGCCTTCATGTCCACTTCGTTGAACGTCGTGAGCAGCGCCTGGGTCGACTGCGCGGTCAGCAGTCGCTCGGCGATGCGCGCGCGCAGCCGCGTCATCGGCACACGCCGCTCGGCGCGCCCCGTGCGCACCGCACCGACTCCCGTCGCCGGTGCGGCGGCCGGCGCCGGCGCGGGCTCAGCGAGCTTGCGCACGACGTCCTGTTTCGTGATGCGGCCGTCC
>CAITAM010000264.1 GCA_903890265.1 uncultured Pseudomonadota bacterium
ACAATGGTCGACCGGCGACGGCTCAGGGCTTTTCACCAATGGCGAAGGATACCGCGGAACAGAAGGACGGCCAGACAGGCACGATCGCCGTCAACCGCCGCGCGCGCCACGACTACTTCATCGAGGAGCGCTACGAGGCGGGCTTGAGCCTGCTCGGCTGGGAGGTCAAGGCCCTGCGCGCCGGGCGCCTGCAGCTCGCGGAAGGGTACATCCACGTGCGCAGCGAAGAGGCGTTCCTGGTGGGTGCCCACGTCACGCCGCTGAACTCGGCCTCGACGCACGTCATTGCCGACCCGACCCGCAGCCGCAAGCTGCTGCTCAAACGGCGGGAGATCGATCACCTGATTGGTGCCGTCGAGCGCAAGGGCTACACCCTCGTGCCGCTGTCCATGTACTGGAAAGGCGGGCGGGCTAAGCTCGAAATCGGCCTTGCCAAGGGCAAGAAGGACCACGACAAGCGGGCGAGCGAAAAAGACCGCGACTGGGCCCGTGAGAAGTCCCGTACGCTGCGCGAGGCCGCGCGGCGCTGAGGCGGGGTCAGCCGCGCCGGCTGGCGGCGATCACGAGGCGCGCGCCACCGGCCTCCCCGGCTTCCATCTTGACCGTCGCGCCGAGGTGCCGCGCCCGGTAGCGCATCATGCGCAGGCCCAGCCCGTCGCGGTTCGTCCTGCGGTTGGCGAAGCCCCGGCCGTCGTCGGTGACGACCACGCGCAGCAGCGCCTGGGTCACGCGCACGTCGACCTCGATCAGCTGCCCCCCGCCGTGCCGTGCCGCGTTGACGAGGGCTTCCTGGACAATCCGATAGAGGTGATCGGCATCGAGATCGGTGAGGACGCGGTCCTCGATCTCGGCGATGAGGCGCACCTCGAGGCGGAACTGGCTCGCGACGTCATCGGCGAGCACCTTGAGCGCCGAGCCCAGCGAGCGGTGCACCACCTCGAGCGGCGACAGCCCACGGGCAAGGCTGCGGACCTGCTCGATGGCGCCGTTGACAAGACCAATCACGGCCTCCACGTCGTCGGCCTGCACGGGCCCGCCCCGCTTCGCGTTGCCCGCCATGCTGCGCAGGTACAGCACAACCCCGGTCAGCTGCTGGCCGAGACCCTCGTGGATGTCGCCGCACAGTCGGTGCCGCTCACGGGTCGCGACGTCGAGCAGTTCGCGCTCCAGTGAGCGCTGCTCGGTAAGATCGCGCGCGGTCAGGACGGTGCCCTCGATCAGGCCGTTGCGCGACTGGTCGGAGGCCGTCACCAAGAGCATCCGCTCAACCCCCTCCACCACGACCGGCAGCTCCGTCTCGGCCACCGGCCGGCCGCGGTGCTCGATCGAATCGACAAGCTCCTGCAGCGCGGCCTGATTCTCTGGCCCCATCAGCTCCACGGCGGGCCGGCCGACGAGTGCCGCGGGGTCCTGCCCGATCAGCCTGCGCGCCGACGGACTGAGGAACGACAGGGCGCCGTTGCGGTCGGCCACCGCAATGAGATCGGCGGAGCTGCGCACGAGTTCGGAGACGCGGGCCTCGGCCGCCTGGGCGGACAGCTGCTCGTTGAGGCGCAGGATCTCGCGCCGGGTCCGGTACTGCCGCCAGACGAGCAGCGCGGCCACGATGAGCGCGAGGATGGCCGCGAGCAGCGTGTTGACGCTGACGAAGTTGATCTCGGCACCCATGATGATGGCGATACCGACCATCAGCGCCAGCACGGGCAGGAAGGCGTCGAGGTTCGGCGCGTGGTCGGTGCGCGTCACGACCCGCACAACGCTCTCCCGGTAGGCGGCCAGGATGAAGCACGAGTAGACGGACGCCGACAGCGCCACGTCGAGGCCCCCGATCAGAAATTCGTTACGAACGCTCGCCACCGCCTGCAGGGCGTCGCCCAGCACCGCGATCGCCATGCCGAGCAGCAGCCAGGCAACGGCGCGCTCCTCGCGCCAGTCGGCGACGTGCATGTAAAGGAGTGCCGCGGTCACCGCGACCGAGGTCAGGCCGACGGTGTAGCCGATCGTGGTGAGAACGTCGGTGAGCGGCCGGTGACTGGCGACACCCGGGCTCAACAGGAACGGCAGCAGCGCGACGCCGGTGCCGAGCGCGAGCGTCGCCGCATCGACCCAGAACTGCAGGGAGTCGAGCCGGCCGCCACGGGACCGGTACAGGAGCAGGTTCACCGCGGCGAGGAAGACGTAGTTCAGTACGAAGCCGATATCGGCGACGCTGCCGTAGAGGATGTAGCTCGTGTCGACCATCCGGGCCCACACGGCATTCGAGACGATGTCTAAGACGGTGGCGACGGCCAGTGCGCCCCAGGCGAGCCACCGGTAGCGCTCGAGCGGCACCCGCCAGAGCGTGAGGCACAGGCCGACGAGCGCGACCGCCTGGATCGGCACGAGCAGCCAGCTGGACAGCGGTGCCCGGATTCCCAGCCCCAGCCGGGTGAGGATCAGCAGACCGAGCACCACGGGGTAGGCGCTGCACAGCCACAGGGCCGTGTTCGACCAGATCCGCGGCGGCGCGGCCGCCTCGGCGACCGCCGCGGGTGCCTCTGCAAGAGCAGTCGATGCGCTCACGCCCCTCCCCCGCCGGACCCCGAACGCCAAGGACTATAACGGAATTGCGGCAGGGAATCGGCGAGCCCAAGGAGCCGTGACGGCGCCCGCCAACCGCCCGAGCCTAGCGCTGTTCACCGTGGCCCGTGACGCCGCCCGAGCCGAGCGCCGTTCACCGTGGCCCGTGACGCCGCCCGAGCGGCTGCCCGACTCGGCCGGCCGCGCACCGGTACAGGCCCGCAGGAACCCCGGGCCGTTGCTTTCGCGCTATACTGGCACCTCTCCGGGGGCGATCGGGCTCGACGTGGGCTACGAAACTGCTGGTGCATGCCGAGGTGCAGGATTCCTCGTTAAACCGCTTGCAAATTCTAGCTGCGAACGACAACAGCTACGCTCTGGCGGCTTAAGCCCCGCTAACTCCACCCCTTTTCGTGCCTGTGCGGGGGGGGATGGGGTCGCAATCACAGGATCGCGCGTTGTGCGTGTCTCGGGTAACAACGCGCTAAAAAGGACGGGGCTGGTCCGACGTTTTCCCTGCCGATCGGGTAGCGTCAGATGAGATCAATAGACCGGATACGCATGTAGATCCAGTAGCGTAGGGTTCGCGGACGGGGGTTCAATTCCCCCCGCCTCCACCAATTCAGCGCCCGCGACCCGTTCGCGGGCCGCGTGCCTGCGGGCGGCTCCCCATGGCACCCGCCGACCGTGCGCACCGCCAAGCCGCCCGACGCAGGCACACCACGCGATGCGCCCGTTCGTCGAAATGATCCCACCTTATACTCGGCGTAGTAGTCGACAGGACTCAGGCCGGGATTCAGCAGCAGCAGGAATATCGACGCCTTTGCCAGGTCCCCGACATAAGGCACCGGTAATAGGTCGAGGTGCAAATCGGGGGAACTCAGCAGGAAATCCTGGCTACCGATGTAGTTCTCCCAGGATCCATAGCGCCTACTGTGACCATGGCGCGTCAGCGCGTCGCGATCCCCCTCCAGTAGATGCGGAGCTTTGGTGCCGTCGAACCGCCGCCACGCATTGATCAGGTCATGCACGTTCTGGCTCCCAGGTTAAGAACCAAGCTCGAGCTCGAGGGAAATCACGCCGGTTCCGTCAGCTCCCCGAACAGTTCGATGAACGCACCGTCGATCCGACGTGCTTGCTCTTCGTCGGAGTCCGGCTGCATACCCTCGGTCAACAAGTCCAAGTATCTCCCAAAGGAGATCGTGCCGGTGATCGCTGCCAACGACACAAACAGCCACGCATTGTGCATTCCGTTCAGTAGAAGCAGCTGGGCGCGCTGACCGCGGCTCAGTTTCCTTAGGCCATCGGCGAGAAGTGGCACAGCCGCTTCGGGGCTTACGCTGAGCCCGGCGCCCCAGATGGGTCGTTCAAGCAACGCGCCTTGAACGTTTGCGAACATGTCCTGAATTTCTTCTGGAACATCATCGGCTGATGCCTGGAATTGCTGACGAATCAAATCTTCCAGCAAGTCCACCGGCAACTCCTCGCTGTGCGGGAAGTCCACCATCGTGCAGAAGGCAGAGTAGATGCCAAAGATCTTGGGATCCAGGCGATGTTGAGTTTCACGCTCAAAGGCGATCGCGTGAATGAGATCCCTAGATGAATGCACTACCGGTCCTCCGTGTGCAGACTTGGAACGGGGCAGCGAATATCCCGTGTCCGTGGCTTTCACCTTTTCTCCGGATTTTTCGTAG
>CAITAM010000265.1 GCA_903890265.1 uncultured Pseudomonadota bacterium
CGACCCAGCCAGGCCGGCGGCTCCGGCAGCGGCGTCGTGGTCGCAAGACGCGCGACGCTCGCGAGGCGCGGCACGTTGTCGAGCAGCGTATCGATGACCACCGTCAGCGGCACGACGAGCACGAGCAGAAGGACCACCGTCATGAGCGCGATCGCGAGCCCGCGCCGCCCGCCGACGCGCCGCTCGAGCCCGAGAAACAGCGGCCAGGTCGCGACGACGATCATCGCCGCCCACAGTGCCGCGCCGAGGAACGGCATCAGCACCTTAAGCGCCGCGGCGATCAGCCCGGCGAGCGCGAGCACGGCGAGCGTGGTGCGCGCGAGCTCAAGCGGCAGCTTTTCCACCGCGCGCAGCGTCGCCGAGGACGCGTTATCGGGCCGCTTGGCTGTCATGCACTGCACCAGGGCGTTGGGAACCGTATCCGGAGTTTACTCCAACGGCCGGGGCCACGAGGCGCTCGCCCGGCTCAGGGCGTCGCCTGCTGCAGGGAAACGACCTTGCCGGCCGCGAGCGTCTGGCGCCCGACCTCGGCAAAGCCGAACGCCCCGTGCAGGCGTCGCGAGCCCTCGTTGGGCGGCTCGACGTCAAACTCCGCCGTCACGAACGGCACGGCCATCTCGCGGGCGACACGGAAGAGCTCCGTGTACAGCGCACCTCCGCGTCCCCGTCCCTGCGCGGCAGCCGCGATGACGATCCGGTCGACGTAGAGAAAGGTCGGGTAGCGTGCCGCGAACCAGCGGTAGTTCGGGCTGTCGTAGGCCACCCCCTCGCGCAGCGCGAGCAGGAATCCGTCGACCGCGCCACCCTCGCCTTCGCTGGTCACGACGCACAGGCTCGACTCCGCCAAGAGCCGGCTGAGCCGCGTCTCGTCGAGCGGACTCAGAAAATGCACGGACTCCTCGTTCAGCGCGAGCAGGGCGGCAAAGTCCGAAGGCACCGCCGGCCGTATCGCCACGGCCACGGTCAGGCCGGGATCCCGACCGGCCGCGCCGCAGCGACCCGGTCGGAACCCGGGTCGATGCCCGGGTCACTGCCCCGGTCAATGCCCGGGCCGACGCCCCGGCTCACGGCGTTGCCGCCCGGTAGATCGTCTTGCCGTCCTTGATGGTGCTGACGACCTTGATGTCCTTGATGGCATCCGCGGCCACGGTCAGCGGGTTGTGATCGAGGATCACGAGATCGGCGCGCTTGCCCACCGTGAGGCTGCCCTTCGAATCCGCCTCACCGTACTGGCGCGCGACGTTGATCGTCATCGCCTGCAGACCCTCGAGCGGCGTGACGCGCTGCTCCGACCCGATGTCAGCACCCGTCCGGGAGCGGCGGTTGACCGCGGTCCAGAGCATGAACATCTGGTCGAGCGGTGCGACCACGAAGTCGGTGTGGTTGGTGGGTTTCAGGCCCTTGTCGATCGCATCGCGCAGCGGACTGATGTAGGCCGCCTCGGCCGCACCGCGGTTGGCGATGTGCGCATCGGCGAAGTAGTAGGTGTGCAGCGTGTAGAACGACGGCGTGATGTTCAGCTTGACGAAGGCATCGAGCTGGTCCCGTCGCGTGAACTGGCCGTGGATCAGCGTCACCGGCCAGGCGGGGTCACCGGCACCGCCGGTCACCTTCGCGACCGCGTTGATGAGCATGTCGATCGCCGCGTCCCCGTTGGCGTGCACATTGAGCGGCACGTGCAGGTCGTGGACGCGGGCGACGAACGCGTCGAGCTCGGCCGGCTTGAAGGTCGGCTCGCCACGCCACGCCTTCTGGCCGGACGGCCCGCCGAGGCGGTACGGTGTCGTGAAGAACGCCGTGCGCCCCTGCGGCGAGCCGTCGGCAGTGATCTTGACGCCGCCGATCTTGAGCCCGTTGTCGTACTTGCCCCAGGTCTCGACCGGCGCGATCGCGAGCACGGGGTCGAGGTCGAGAATGAAGGGGTAGGCCACCACGTCGATCAGGTGCGCGCCGGCCGCGCTCGCGCGCTTCATCAGCGCGAGATCCTTGGCGTGGGTCGCGCCCTCCTGGGCGGTCGTGATGCCCTCCCGCGCGTAGAGCATCTGACCCGCCTTCGAGTACTCCACCTCCTGCGCCGGGGTCGGCTCCGGCAGCGCCGCGATGATCGGCAGCATCGCCGTTTCCATGATCAGCCCGTACGGCTCCAGGGTGCCGGGCTTGCGCACGATGATGCCGCCCGGCGGCGTCACGGTCTTGGCGCTGTAGCCGTATTTCTTCAGGGCGAGCGAGTTCAGCACGAAGCCGTGCATGGAAACGTGGCCGACCAGGACCGGATTGTCCGGAAACGCCTTGTCGAGATCGTCGCGGTTCAACAGCCGGCCGTGCGGCATGGCGTTGTCGTCGTAGCCGTAGGCCATGATCGTCTCGCCCTTCGGCACGTGCGTGTCGTCCCGCAGCCGGGCAATGGTCGCGATGATCGACTCCACGTCCTTGCCGGGACCGGCGGGCGGCGCGTAGACGTTGGCCTGCTGGGCGACGGAGAGCGACGAGATGTAGTGGCTGTGCGCGTCCAGGAACCCCGGCAGCAGCGCCTTGCCCGCGAGGTCGACGACGTCGGTCGCGGGACCGCGGTAGGTCTTTTCGATCTCGGCACGGCTGCCAAGCGCCACGATCTTGCCGCCGGCCACCGCCAGCGCCTCGGCCGTCGGCTGCTTGTCGTCGATGGTGACGATGTCACCGCCGAGATAGATCGTGTCCGCCGGCTGCTGCGCCGCGGCAGTTGGCGTCGGCGCGCCCGGCGTCTGGCCGCCGCTGCAGGCGCCGAGCACGAGCCCGACCGCACCCGCGAGGCCCCATGCCGCGGCCCACCGCCCGAAGGAAGTCGCCCGCATACCCCCTCCCCTGCCCGTTGTGTCGTGCCACCGCCGGCGAGTCCGGCGGTCGCGGGGCGTGTGCCGCCCGGGGCGTGAGCGTACCGGCTTGCGATCCCCGTGCCTACCGGGGGAGGGTCGCCGTTACCAGCAGGTCGCGCTGGTGTCGGCGCCGCCGCCGTCGGTCGCGCTCTGCGCACCGAGCTGGTTGGTGGTGAACTTCGAGCAGGTCGTGTCGGCCGCCTGGCTGCCGATCGGGACCGCGGTCAGCGTGAACGTCGCCGGCGCCGTGGCGGTGGCCGCTGTCACCGCGATGGACACCTGGTAATAGCCGCTGCCGACCGTGATCGGGAACGACGCCCCCGTGTAGCCGACGTCGGTAGGCGTCGTGCTGTAGGCATTGATGGAGCTGTAGAGCTGCTGCTCGCGGGCGGCGAGGTCAAGCAGCGCGTTCTTCGCCTCGACGCGCCGGCTCTTCTGGATCTGCTGGCTGTAGGAGGACATGGCGAGCAGCGCAAGCACCGAGATCACGAGCACCACCGCGCACATCTCGATGAGCGTGAAGCCCCGGTCGGTCGCCGGCAGGCGGCGCGGGAGTGACTGCATGCTGGCGGCCCTCAACGCTTCTTCGTCCAGGTGAGCCGGGCACCCTGGAAGTTCGAACCCGGATTGTAGGGGGCCACCTTCGGCACGCTGTCCGCGCCCTGGGTCAGCAGCGTGCTGGAATTGACGAGCGAGACCGAGCCCGTGCCGTTCAGCTGCTCGCCGATCACGCGCGCGCCGTTGACCGTCAGCGGCTGACCTTGGTTATTCAGGAACCCGGCCCTGGACGAACCGCTCTGGTCGTCGCCGGTCGTGACCGTGACGGTCTGCGTACCGCCGTTGACGACGCTGATCGACATGGTCCAACCGGTCGGCGTCGACGGCTGGCAGGTGGTGGTGGACACCACCGGCGGAATCGTCGTGTTGACGACGAAGGACCCGTTGATCAGCGTCGGGCTGTAGACGATCTGCTCGTTCGTCCCCGGCAGCGGCAGTGTCCAGCCGAACTGCGCGGCAGCCCCCGTGCAGCCGCTCGCCCCCGACCAGCAGACCGCGAAGTTGCTGATCGTGCGATAGCCCTGCGCGACCGAATCGCCCGAGGCTGGCGGGTAGGTACCGGTGATGGACTGCGCCTGCAGCTGGCTCACGGTGACGGTCTGCGGCCCCTGGAGCGAGGCGTACTGCGTCGACTGCAGGGCGTTCCAGGCCGACATGTTCCAGTCCCAGATGCCGTAGAGGTACTGCGTGCCGGTCGCGTACGCCGTCGGACTCGTGTTCGAGAACGCCGTCTGCTGTCCCGTGCCGAACGCCACCATGAGGCGCGGCACGGTGTTGTTCGTGCCCGGCACCGAAGCCACGAGCACCTTCGTCGTGATCGGCTGCCCGGACGGGGTCGTGAACAACGGCGATGCGGCCGCGCTCCACGCGCTTGGCTGGGCACCGGTCACGTCGAAGCGCCACACGTTGCCCTGCAGGTCGCCGGCGTAGATGTAGTCGACGATGTGGTCGCCGTCGAGGTCGACCGGCGTTGCGTAAGCAATGCCGTTGGCGCCGCTCGAGGGCACCTGCAGGTAGTAGAAGGCCGGCGTGCCGCCGTTCTGCGGCTGCAGCAGGATGTAGATGCCGGCATTGCCGGTGGCACTGTTGAAACCGTTGCCGAACACCATGCCCCACTGGCCGTTGTGGAAGCGGCGGATCGCGGGCGTGCCGTAGGTATTGCCGAGGTTCTGGCCGCAGTTACTGACGTTCGCGCAGTTGATGGTACTGGCGGTCCAGTCGCCGACGACCAGCGACGCGGCAGCCGACTCCTGGAAGGCGCTCGGGTTCGTGACGTCGAGCGCGTAGATTCCCGCGCCGCCGGCGCCAAGGCCACCGGCGAGCCAGGTGTGCCACGTGCCGCTGTAGTAGAGCTCGCCGGTCCCGGGCGTCGCATCGACGTCAAAGGCATGGCCGTACTGGGGGTTGGAGAAGTCGAGCGCCGCGTTGCTGTTGTTGTGGATGTTGTAGAGCACCTGCTGCGGCATGTAGGCGAGGATCTCGACGCCGTCGTTGGGCGTGGTGGAGTTCGCCACGAAGTTGTTGCTGGAGTCGAAGCCGCCGGCACGAAAGCCGTGCACGAAGCCGTCGTTCGCCCCGACGTACACGACGTTCTGGCGGGGTTTGTAGCTCGACTGGAAGGTCGCGTAGGTGGTACCCGACGCCTCGGGCGCCGTCGCGCTCGGGTTGAGCTTGTCCGACCAGCTCTGGTTGTAGGGCGCCGTCGGCGGGCCCACCCAGGTGGGCGATGAATTGACGATGTCGCCGAGAACGCTGGCGCGCACGCGGTACAGGCCCATGTTGAGCGCCGTCAGCTCGTTCGACCGGTCGCCGCGCAGGAACTGCAGGCGGTTCGCCGTCTGCGAACCGTCGCCGGCGTCGAGCGCGGTCTGCTCGGCGTTGGAGAGGCTCGACCACTCGAAGGGCACGCCCGAATTGCTGGCGTCGTTCCAGGTCAGGATCGTGCGGGCTGACGGCGCCGTCGCCGCCTGCGGTCCGGACGCGTTGGTGTTGTTGCAGATCTGCCCGCTGGCAAGGCCGGTCAGCGTGCAGCTCGCGTCCCAGTTGGCGTTGGAGGCGATCGTCACGAGCTGCGTGCTCGGATCGATGTAGATGTTCGACGCCGTGAGGTAGCCCGCCCAGGTCGTCGGGTTGTAGTAGGCGAAATACACCTGCGCGCCCGTCTGCAGCTTGGCGGACTGCACCTGGTTGAGGCCGGCCGAGCTCGACGCCGTGTCGGCGGGCGCCGCCTGGAAACAGAGGATCTCGTGCACGTTCGTGCTGCCGCCGGTCGAGCCCGCGAAGCCGAAGCGGAACGTCGAGGGCAGCGCACCGTTCGAGGCCGTGATGCTCTGTGCGTTCAGCACCGACTGGTAGGCACCGCCGTTGACGCTGTAGGCGAGGCTGAGGAGGCCGTTCGAGGTGATCTTGAGCTTGTAGGTGATCGGTGTCGCTGCGGTGCGGGTGGTGGCGCTCTCGTTCGCGATCTTGAGGCCATTCGGCAGGATGCTGTAGGCGTTCGGGATCGCGTTGTAGTCTGTGAGCGCCTGCACCTTGTGCGCGCCCGGGTTGCTGAAATTGTTGGTGTCGGAAAAATCGATCACGTAGCCGGTCTGGCAGGTGGCCTGCACGGCAAGGTCCGAGTACCAGCGGCCGCCGCTGTTCTTGGCGTTGTAGAGCGAGGCCGGGTAGTAGTTCGGGTAGAGGCGATTCAGCTGCGCCCAGGTGACGTTGCCGGCGCCACGCAGGCCGATGCGGTTCGGCTGGTAGCCCGGTCCCGATGCCGTGTTGTCCCCGGGGTTCAGGAAGTTGCCGTACTCGTCGATGCCAAGGCCGAGGTACGCGCCGGCCAGGCCGTCGTAGCCGCGCCGCGAGGCATCCGCGTAGCGCGGGTGGCTGGTGTCGTCGTTGGCGTTCGAGCAGGTGTAGCCCAGGCTGCCGCCGTAGGCACCGACGTCGTACGGCGGGTAGGAGCCGTCCATCAGGAAGAACGAGAGACCGTCCGCGCCATCGCCGCCCGCGCCGCCCGAGTCACCGGCGTACGAAATCGTCCGGAACGTCACCTGCAGGCCAGCGTCGTTCGGGAAGGTGAAGTTCGAGATGATCGCCCCGGCCTGGTTGTAGCCGTTCGGTCGACCGTCGGTCATGCGCAGGGCGCCATTGCCGGACGAATCCGGCAGGTTGCCGACCATGGACTTGCCGCCGTAGTACGGCAGCCCGACGCAGCCCGGCACCGAACTCGCGCCGTTCGAGCCGTAGGTCGCGGCCGTGAGGCACGCGCCGCCGGTCGCCGTCCAGCTGTTGGTCACGGTGCCGGTATTGAAGTCCTCCTGGACGACGATCTGACCCTCGCTCGGCGCTGACACCAGCGAGACGCCGAGGAGCACGAAGGCCGCAAGACGACGGGCTATGGTATTCATTGCTGGGTTAAATCCTGTATGCCGGGACTGACCTGGAACGTGGTTTCGACGACCGAGACGGATTCCGGGCTGCCGCCGTAGCCCACGGCATCGATCTGGTAGATCGTGCCGACGCCGCCCGGTGCCGGACCGAGCAGCGAGACGTAAAAGGTCGGGACCGCAAAATAATTGCCCATGCCACCGCCGGCGGCGACCGTCATGCCGGCCGGCGTGTAGGTCGTGCCGATCGGCGCCCCGTTCGCCATCCACGGCACGCTGGCGACGTTCGCCACCACCGTGTTCAGCGGGTTCGTGCACACCTGGCCTTGGCCCTGGTTCGCGTTCACGAGCTGGGTGCAGGTAATGACGTTGTAGACCGAGTTGTTGCTGGACGTCAGCCACCACTCGGCGTACTGCTCGGCACTCTCGGCGGCCTGCACGGCCCGCTGCTTGTCGCGGATATTGCCGCCGATCAGGCCGTCGAGGCCGACGCTGCGGAACATGCCGAGCGCGAGCACCGTGAGGACGAGCAGAAGCAGCATGCCGGCCACCAGCACGAAGCCCCCGGTACGCGCTGCCGGGCCGGTAGGCCGGATCCACGCGTGAGGCGCGCTCATACCTTCCCCTGAATGGCGATGGTCCGGGTCAGCGACACGGTCTGCTGCGCCGCGGACGTCGCCAGCGCATTGGTGAACGTCAGCGTGATCACGACCGAGCTCACGTTCGGCCAGTTCGCGGCCACCATCTGCGCCGCCGGGATGTAGGTATCGACGTTGGTGCTCGTGCCGCCGGTCGTGTGCACGCCGTAGGTCACCGTCATGCCGGTCACCCCGTCGACCAGGGGCACGGCGGTCGCGCCGTTCACCGAGCACACCAGCTGGTTCGAGCCGTTGACACTGAACTGGTTGGTCCAGGTGCCGTTCGGGGTTGTCGTGCTCCCGTCACAGTTCAGCAGGGCATCGGCGGGACCGGCGACGTAGCGCACCGTGATCGTGTCGCCCTGCGCGCCGCCTGAGGTGCCGGTCACGGTCTGGGCAGCATTGACGAACGCGCCGGCCGCCGGAAAGGCGCTCGAGAGGGTCGAGACGAGCGGGTTGTTATAGAAGCCGGCGTGCTGGATGACGTCAGCGAGCACGGTCATCGCAAACCGCTCGCTGTCCTGCTGCTGGGAGAGCGTGCTCTGGGTCGTGAAGGCACGCCGGTTGCTCTGCACGATCGCGAACAGGCCGCCGAGCAGGAACGCGGCCAGCAGCACCGCGATCAGCAGCTCGACCAGCGTAAAGCCCCGGTTGCTGCGCGGACGAAAGAGCGGACGATGCAGCGTATGCACGGTGCTCAGGGCTCCACGGTCAGGGTGTAGACGGGACCGAACTGGTTCTGCTGCGTCACGGTCATGGCCGCCGTACCGTTCTTGCCCTGGTTGTTGACGCTCATCGACTGCTCACTCCAGACGGTCTGGATCGTGCAGACCACGGGCGTCGCCGCGAGCAGCGCCGTGCACGTGAAAGTCGTCTTGACGGGGTTTGGCAGCAGCGCTCTCACCTGCTGGCCCCATTGCTGCATGTCGTAGGCCGCGAGCTGGGTCGGGGTGCACGGCGCGCCGTTGTTCTTGGTGCAGTTGACGACCGTCGAGAGCGTCGGATCGCTGACCACGCCGTTCGTGATCGTGAAGGTGGCTGGCGCGAGCCCGTTCGCCCAGTAGGCGCGGTTCGCGCGCATGGCGGAGGCGAGCCCCTCGGAGGCAATCGCGGCCAGTCCGCGCCGGCTGGCATTCGCCGTGGCCGCCACGGCCAGCGCCTGCATCTTGGCAATGCCGAGCAGGCCAATACCGATGACGACGAGCGAGATCATGACCTCGATCAGGCTGAAGCCCCGGTGCCGGCGGTAGCGTGGCAGGCACCGCCTCACAGGCAGGCTCCGACGCCGGACAACTCGGTCACCAGGCGACCGACCCGGGTCACCTGCACGCAGCGCGTCCAGCGCGCCGTCGCGCTGGCGTCGTGCAGGGTCATCGTCGCGGTACCCGCCATCGCCATGGGGAACCCGTCGCGGTTGAAGCTGAGCGCCGACAGGCCGCCACCGTCGAGCGTATCGGTACCGGTGAGCGGCTTCTGCCAGCGGCGGATGGGCTCGCCAGCGTCCACCGTGGCGTTGGCGTTGGGATCCGAGAAGACGATCCAGCCCTGCTGCCAGGCCGTGACGCCACTGCAGGTGAGCCCGTCGGCCGAGGCGCAGACGGTGACCGGCTGCCCTTCCTTGATGGCCTGGGCACGCGCGTACTGCAGATCACCCAAGAGGGCGTTGATCTCGGCAGAGACCCGCGAGGAATTGGTGACGTACTGATAGGACGGCATGACAAGGGCGGTCACGACCGCGGCGACGGTGAGCGTGGCAACGAGCTCCGGCATCGTGAAGCCGCGCTCGGCCGCGCGCGCGGCGGCAGCGGCCGATCGGCCCCGCCCGCGTTCACTGGGCAAGTTCCCGAACGAACGCCGCATGTGCCCTCCATGAGTCCAACACGCGTCGCCACTTCCCTGCTACGCGACAGATGACAACATAAACGGCCGGTACGGCCGCGCGCCGTGACGCAGTACCCAAAACTGCCGACCGCGGGCGGTACGGGGCGCGCCACGCGGCCACGACCGACGGGACGCGGGGTTGCTTGCGGGGGTTGCTTGCGGGGGTTGGTCACGGGGGCAGCGCCGGCACGCTGTCCGACACGTCAATGCCAGCGCGTTATGACAACGGGGTGCCCGCCAGTGGCGCGGTCACGGCGCCGGCCGTCCGCGCTCACGCGCGGCGGCGCATCGCCACCTCGGCTTCGAGGGACTTCAACGCGCGGCGCAGCTCAACGGCTACCACAGCCTGCGCGCGTTCCACGGCCGTCGGATCGCGCGCGCAGGCCGCCTGCTCGAGTGCACCGACCGCCTCGGCAAGCGCCATGGCGCCGATCTGGCCGCAGCTGCTGCGAAAGCTGTGCGCCTCGCGGGCGACGCTGTCCCAGTTGGCACGACCCACCGCCGCGTCGATCCTGGCCGCCGTGGGGTCGGCCTCGGCCACGAAGAGTCGCAACAGGCGCTCGCGCAGCGCGCCATTGGCGAGCCGTCCAAGCGCCGCAAACGTCGCCTCGTCAATGGCCGGTCGCTCGGCCGACGCGCTCGGCGGCCGGTGGCGGCACAGAACCGCGTGCAGCGCACCGAGCGTAAAGGGCTTGGCCAGAAAGTCGTCCATGCCGGCAAGCAGGCAACGGGCACGGTAGTCGGGTGACGGGTTCGCGGTCAGTGCCACGATCGGCACGCGCGGGCGGCGGTGGACGGCTTCGCTCGCACGAATCGCCTCGGTCGCCGCGAGGCCGTCGAGCACCGGCATCTGCCCGTCCATCAGCACGAGGTCAAAGGTCTCCTCCGCCACCGCCGAGAGCGCCTCGGCGCCGTTGCCGACGTGGCGGTGGCTGACGCCGAGCGCGGCCAGCATGCCCTCGACGACCGCGTGATTGATCGCGTTGTCCTCCGCGACCAGCACCCGCATGCCCGCGACCCGGTCCAACCCGCCGTCCGCCGCTACCGGCGCGGTGCCGGCCGCCTCCCCCGCCGGGACGCCCGCCGCGCGCGCTCGATCGCCCGCGGACGACGGCGCGACGGGGTGC
>CAITAM010000266.1 GCA_903890265.1 uncultured Pseudomonadota bacterium
AGAATCGGTCGCGACAGGGAGACAGCATGCCGGTCACGATTCTCGACAGACTAGCACTGCGCGCCACGACCGAGCGCGCCACCGTGCTGTTCGTGGATCTGCGCGGCTACACGGGCCTTGCCGAGCGCGTCGCGGCGGCCGAGCTCGTGCCGATGCTCGACGAGTTCTTCACGATCCTCGCCGCGATCGTCGAGCGCCAGGGTGGCGAGGTCTTCCACGTCGCGGGTGACGGCATGCTGGCGGGCTTTGGCCTGAAGCCGGGTCTCGCGTCCGGCGCCGCGGCGGCCGTGCTCTGCGCGCGCGAGATGCAGGAAGCGTTCACCACGCTCGGCGCGCGCTGGAAGGCCCGCCACGAGCAGGACACCGGGATCGGGGTGGGCATCCACGCCGGCGAAGTGGCGGTGGCGCTGCTCGGCCCGCCGGGTCACGTGACCTCGACGCTGCTCGGTGACACCGTCAACGTGGCGGCGAGGCTCTGCGCGCGGGCGCGCGCCGGTGAGATTCTCTTCTCGGCGTCGGTTGCCGAGGCCCTCGCCGCGGCCGGCACCGACCCCGATCAGGTCGACGGCCACACCGACTGCCGCCGCCTGCCGGCGTTCCAGGTCCGTGGCCGGGCCCAGCCGCTCGACATCTGGTGCGTTCCCGCCCGCGAGCGCTTCAACCTCTGAGGCCGGCCGCCGGGCCGGTTCTGTATAATCCGCCGATGACTACGGAGCGGCGGTTGCGCACGGTTCGACAGTGGGCAACGGCACGTCCTCGCGGTCTCGCGGGAACCCGGCTGCTCATCTTCCTGCTCGCGAGCCTGACCCTCGACCCGGCGGCCCGGGCCGACGTGATTTCCGTGGCCCTCACGGCCATGCCAGCCTACGGCATTGTCGGCCAGGCGGTAACGCTCGGCTGGTCGGCGCCGGGCGCCGGCGCCTGCACGGCCGCGGGCGGCACGGCCGGCGACGGCTGGACCGGCAGCACGCAGGGCGCCAGCGGCAGCCTCGTCGTCAGTGAAGGGGCGCCGGGCGCGGTGGTCTACTCCCTGAGCTGCACCGGCAGTGGCAGCAGCGGCGAGGGGACGGTGACGGTCGACTGGACCCCGGCGCCGACCGTGACACTCGCCGCGCCCTCGCTCTCGGTCGGGCCGGCCGCGACCGTGCCCCTGTCGTGGGTCGGCACCAGCGTCACGAACTGCGTGGCCTCGAGCGAGCCGGTCGGCCTGTTCAGCGGCGACGTGCCGGCCACCGGCGCGATGAACGTGTCGAGCGGCAGCGGCCCCTCGGCCACCTACACCGTGCGCTGCACCGGGGTGCCCGCGGGATCGGCCAGCGGCGACCTCACCGTCACCGTCGTGCCGGCGCCGACCGTGACGCTCAGCGCCTCGACGAGCGAGGTGACGGCGGGCGGCAGCCTGACCCTCGCCTGGGCGACGACCGGCGCGACCACGTGCACGGCCGGTGGCGGCACGGCCGGTGACGGCTGGAGCGGCAGTCAGGCACCGAGCGGCCAGGCGAGCGTCCGCGAGTCCGCGCCCGGCGCCGTGACCTACACGCTCGCCTGCGCGGGGACCGGCGG
>CAITAM010000267.1 GCA_903890265.1 uncultured Pseudomonadota bacterium
GACGCTCCAGCGCCCGGGCCGGTAGAATTTCGCAATAATCGGCTCGCCGTCCTCGATGCCGACCTGGTAGACCCGGTTCTCGTAGCTGCCGAGCGCCAGCACCCGGCCGTCGGTCACGAAGCCCGCCGCCTCCACCGCGTCCAGCACGGCGTCGGGGCTGAGCGCGGCGTAGGGCACCTCGGCAGCGGGCGGTGGGGTCGTCATTCGGCTCGCAATCCCCGAGGCGGAGGTGACACGGACGTCGCGCGGGTTTGGCCCGGATTTGTGTCCCGGCTCACGACGGACAGGGGGGCGTCTTGGCTTATGATCACTCAATTCCGGCGCATCAGGTAAGCAATCGCGATGACCCAGTCGTCCATCCTCGTCACCGGCGGTGCCGGTTATATCGGCAGCCACGTCGTGCGCCAGCTCGGTGAGCGCGGCGAGCGCGTCGTGACGCTCGACAACCTGTCGCGCGGCTTTCGCGCCTCGGTGCTGGCCGGCGAACTCGTGGTCGGTGACACCGGCGACGGCGAACTCCTCGCCCGGCTCCTGAAGGACTACGCGGTCGATACGGTCATGCATTTCGCGGCCTCGACGGTCGTGCCGGAGTCGGTCGAGAACCCGCTCAAGTACTACCAGAACAACACCGCGAACACGCGCACCCTGCTCGCCGCGTCCGTCGCCGCCGGGGTGCGTCACTTCGTGTTCTCCTCGACCGCCGCGGTCTACGGCACGCCGGACTCGGGCGTGGCGAGCGAGGAGACGCCGACCCAGCCCATCAACCCGTACGGCACGTCGAAGCTCATGAGCGAGTGGATGCTGCGCGACGTCGCGGCGGCGAGCCCGCTGCGCTACGTCGCCCTGCGCTACTTCAACGTCGCAGGCTCCGACCCCGGCCTTCGCATCGGCCAGTCGACACCGGGTGCCACGCTCCTGACCAAGGTCTGCGCCGAGCACGTGGTCGGCCGCCGGCCGCACGTCGCGATCTACGGCACCGACTTCGACACGCCCGACGGCACGGGCGTGCGTGACTACATCCACGTCGAGGACCTGGCCACCGCGCACCACAACGCGCTCGACTACCTGCGCGACGGCGGTGCGTCGACCACCCTCAACTGCGGCTACGGCCGCGGCTACAGCGTGCGCGAGGTCATCGCCGCCATGGCCCGTGCCGCCGGGCACCCGCTCAGCGTGCGCGAGGAGCCGCGCCGCGCCGGCGACCCGCCGAGCCTGATCGCGCAAGCGCGCCGCATCCGCGACGTCCTCGGCTGGACGCCCCGCCACGACGACCTCGACTTCATCGTCCGCACCGTGCTCGACTGGGAACGGGAGCTCGTCCGCCGCGCCGCCTGAGGCGGGTCCGGCTGGTATCATGGCGGCGTGTCGCTACGCCGCCCCCGCTCGCTCAGTGGTCTGCTGCTGATCGGCTTTACGCTGGTCACGGTGCCGCTGCTCATTGCCGTGATCACGGCCACCGTCGAGATGCGACACCTCACCCAGCAGAGCGAGACCCTGGTCCGCCATGGCGTCGAGGCCACCCGCGAGTCGGAGGCGCTGTTCCGCTACACGGCCTCGCTCGAGCGCACCGCGCGCCTCTACCAGGTGCTCGGCGACGAGAAGCTGAAAAGCGTGCTCGACGAGCACCACGCGAACTACCAGGCCTCGCTGCGTGCGCTCTCGACCCTCGTCTCGGACCGCACCACCGTGCAGCGCCTTGGCGACCTCGCCGATGCCGGCCGCCGGCTCGCCCGGGCGGTCGACGACGGCGACGGCAAGGACCCGGCGCTGCGCGGCGCGATCGACGCCTTTGCGCGCCAGACAGAGACCGTGGCCGCGGTCGCGAACGAGACCACCGCCGGCATCTACGGCGAGCTCAAGGCGCTGC
>CAITAM010000268.1 GCA_903890265.1 uncultured Pseudomonadota bacterium
CACCGCGGCCGGGGACACGGACGGTGACGCGGCCGGCGCGGCAACCGGTGAGGCGGGACCCGCGCGGGCGCGCCGCCTGCCTCACCCGTCGCGTCCCCCGCCGAGTCCCCGGCCGCGGCACCGGTGCAGCGGGTCGGTGCCGACCGCGATGCGCACGACTGCATCGGCTCGGCGGGCTACCGCTGGTGTGCGCGCACCGCACGCTGCGAACGGCCCTGGGAGCTCGCCGCGGCGGCGGCGTTTGCCAACGACGCCGCGGCGTTCGCGGCCTACTGCGACGGCGCGGAACCCTAGGCCGAAGTCGTCCGTCGGTACGGCGGGTCGATTATCCTAGGCGCCGCCACAGCCTTCGCGGAGCGCCGTCAACCCATGCCATTGCCAGCTGAACTTGTCACCGAAGCCCGCGCGCTCACGCACTGGCTGACCGGCGCGGCGTACCCGCGCTGGCGGGCGGCGGGGATCGATCCCGCGACGGGGGGATTCGTCGAGGCCATTGGCCAGGACGGTGTCGCGCTCACCGTGCCGCGTCGCGGGCGGGTGCCGCCACGCCAGGTGTACTCGTTTGCGCACGCGCCAAGGCTCGGTGCCGCGCTCGACCCGCGGCCGCTGATGCAGGCCGCGTTCGCCGATTACCGGCGGCGCTACCGGCGCGACGACGGCTTCTACCGCACGCTGGTCGCGGTCGATGGCCGCGTGCTGGACGACTCGGTGCTGCTCTACGACCAGGCGTTCGTGCTTCTCGCGCTCGCCGAGCTCACCCGTCTGCTGCCCGGGCACACGGAGTACGCCGCGGAGGCGGTGGCGCTGCGCACGCTGATCGAGACCCGGCTGCGCAGCGACGGCGGCGCGTTCCTGTCGGCGCCGGGGGCGACGTCCCGCGTCGAGGCCAATCCGCACATGCATGTGCTCGAGGCCTGTCTCGGCTGGACGGATGTCGGTGGTGATGCGCGCTGGGCAGCGCTCGCCGCCGAGATCGTCGCGCTCGCACGACGGCTGTTCATCCGCGGTGCGCACGGTGCGCTGTTTGAAGTCGTCAACGCCGACGGCAGCGTGCCGGACGGCATTGACGGCCGCCTCATCGAGCCCGGCCACCAGTTCGAGTGGGCGTGGCTCCTGCTGCGCCAGGGTGGCGACACGGACCCGCGGGCGCGGGACACGGCGCTGGCGCTGATCGCGGTGGGTGAGCGCTTCGGTGTGCAGGACGGGTTTGCGGTCGCGGCGCTGCGCGAGGACGGTACGGTGCACGACCCCGTCGCCCGGCTGTGGCCGCAGACCGAGCGCCTGAAGGCGGCACTCGCCGCGCACCGTGTCGATGGCGATGCCGCGCACCTTGACCACGCGCTCGCGGCGATCACTGCGCTGAAGCGCTACCTCGACACGCCGCTGCCCGGTCTGTGGTGGGATGCGCGCCGTGCCGACGGTTCGCTGGCCGACGGACCGGCACCGGCGAGTTCGTTCTACCATCTCGTCTGCGCGATCCACAGCCTGCACCACGCGGTCTGAGCGGCGCGACGTGAGTCGCCGGGTCGCGGTCACTGACGGCCGCGCCCCCGCTGGCGACGTCCTTCAGTATCATGGCGCCCGGCCCCCCGTCGGGGCCGACTGCGGGAGAGGACATGGCCTGGTTTCGTAGCCCTCCGTCGCCGCCCGCGGGGCCGGCCGCGACAGTGGGCGTGCTGCTCGTGAACCTGGGTACGCCCGACGCGCCGAGCTACTGGCCGATCCGTCGCTACCTCTGGGCCTTCCTCGGTGACCGGCGCGTGGTCGAGGCCTGCCCGTGGTACTGGCTGCCGCTGCTCGCGGGACCGATCCTGACGTTCCGGCCGAGGAAGACGGCGCGGCTGTACCGCTCGATCTGGACGGAGGCGGGCTCGCCGCTGCTCCTTTATACGCGCGGGCTCGCCGAGGGTCTCGGTCGCGCCCTCGAGGCGACCGGGGCACGGGTCGAGTTCGGCATGAGCTACGGCGAGCCGAACATCACCGCCGCGATCGAGCGGCTGCTGGGCGCGGGCGTCGAACGGCTGGTGGTGGTGCCGCTGTACCCGCAGTACTCGGGCAGCACGACCGGGGCGGTGTTCGACGGGGTGACCGCGGCGCTGTCCGCCTATCGCGTGCTGCCGGAACTGCGCTTCGTGCGCGACTACCACGACGACGAGGCCTACATCGCCGCGCTCGCGGAGTCGGTGCAGGCGGTGTTCACCGCGAAGGGACGCACGCACCTTTTATGCTCCTTTCACGGTATCCCCGAGAAGTACGTCGCGAAGGGCGATCCGTACCAGGCGCAGGCGGTCAGGACCACCGCGCTCCTCGGACGCGCGCTGGATCTGTCGGCCGACGACATCAGCCTGTCGTTCCAGTCGCGCTTCGGGCCGACCGAATGGCTGAAGCCCTACACGGACGATCATCTGCTCGACCTCGTGAAGCGCGGGATCCGGCGCGTGACGGTGGTGACGCCCGCTTTTGCGGTTGACTGCCTCGAGACGCTCGAGGAAATTGCCGAGGAGTCGCGCGACAAGTTCCTCGCCGCCGGGGGTGAGTCGTTTGTGCTGGTGCCCGCGCTCAACGATTCGCCTCTGCAGGTGCGCTGGCTCGAGGCCTACGTGCGCCGCCAGGCCACCGGCTGGCCCGGCTTCGCGGGCTGAGCCGGCGGCGGCGGGCGGTGCTGTCCTGCACGGCTATACTGGCGCGGTGGCCACGGGGCGGGCGGTGCAGGCCCGGCGGTCGCTGAATCCGTTGCGCGGCAACGGACGAATGGACAACGAAGGAAACCGATGTCCGAGTTCTTGTTAAGGCGCGTCGCGGCTGGCGAGCAGGCCGCGGTCGCAGAAGTGGTGCGCCAGTTCGGCGGGCTCGTCTGGTCGCTCGCAAGGCGGCTGTCGCCGACGTCGGCGGACGCCGAGGACGCGGTGCAGGAGATATTTCTGGACGTGTGGAAGAGTGCGGCCCGCTTCGACCCGGCGCAGGGTTCCGAGAAGGTGTTTGTCACGATGATTGCCCGCCGGCGCCTGATCGACCGGCTGCGGCGCTTCAAGACGGAACCCGAGCGCGCCGATGCGGAGGAACTCGACGTGATTGCCTTCCCCGAGCCGTCCCACCCCGGCGAACGCTCGGTCGACGCGGAGCGCGCGGCCGTTGCCGTCGGCTATCTCAAGCCCGACCAGCAGCGGGTCATCTCGCTCGCCGTGCTGCACGGGCTCACGCACAGTGAGATTGCGAGCGAGACCGGGCTGCCACTCGGCACGGTCAAGACCCAGATGCGACGCGGCCTGATCGAGCTGCGCGCGCGCTTAGGGGTCGAGGCGCCGAGCGCCGCCGCAAGCCTGGCCGGAGACTCGCCATGAGCGACGAACGCGACGACCGCCTGATCGATCTTCTCGTCAAGGAAGCGACCGAAGCGCTGGACGAGTCCGAGGCGCGCGAACTCCGGGCCTTGCTGGCCCAGTCGCCCGACGAGCGCGACGGGTTCGCGCGCGCGGCCGCCTTCGCGCAGCTGGCCGCGACCGACGAATCCGTACCGCTGCCGGCGGCCGTCGCGGCGCGTGCGGTGGCGATCGGTGAGGCCTACGTCGGCGGGTCGACCGGCGTCGTGACCGACGCCGCCGAGCGTTTTTCGGCGCGCGCCGCGACGTCAGCCCCGCCCGCCGCGGCGCGCTCCGCC
>CAITAM010000269.1 GCA_903890265.1 uncultured Pseudomonadota bacterium
GTGACGCCCATGGCGGCGGTCGCCGGCAAGAGCAAGAGGAACGTCGTGCCGAAGGCCACCGACCACTGCCACCACGGCGCCGGCGCCGGCCCGGTCAGCGTCAGCACGGCGCCGGTCAGAGGCGCGGCGATGACGACGAGCAGCAGGCACCAGGCGCCAATCACCGCCTCGGCGAGGGCATACCAGCGCCGCGGGTCGGCACTGGACTCGATGCGCGCACCGAACAGCAAGGCGCCGGCCGCGAGGCCGGCGAAGAACGCCGCGACCACGGCCAGCACGGAGGCCGACTCGGCGCCGAGCGACAGGGCGAACTGCTGCGTCCAAAGGATCTGGTAGCCGAGCCCGGCGAACCCGGACAGGAGCATCAGGGCCGGGGCGAGCCGGCCGTGGCGGGTGGAGCGAAATGACATGGGCGAGGGTCGCTCCGTCGGCGTGGCAGCGAGGGCAGTAACGGGACGCGCGGTGCGGCGTCAGCCGCCGAAGCGAATCATGTACCCCCACGAATTGAGGTGGCTCGGAATGGCGTTGAAGGCGAGCGTGATGCGCCGCTCGCCGCGGTTCGGCGGCACGGAGTGCAGCAGGTAGCTCGGGAAGAGGATCATGTCGCCGGGCTGCGGTGCCGGGCTTATCCACTTGCTGGCCGAGTAGGGTGTCACGGCGACTTTGGCGTGGTCGTTCTTGAACTGGTATTCCGCGCCGCCGAGCGCCTTCATGAACACGGTCTGCGAGTCCGCGTGGGTCGGCGTCAGGTAAATGACGCCCGAGATGAAGCTGTTGGCGTGGTTGTGCACGGACTGGTGCCCGCCGGGGTCGAGCACGTTGACCCACATCTCCTTCAGCTGCCACGGCAGCCGCTCACCGAAGAGCTGCAGGCCAAAGTCAGCGAGGCGCGGCGTGATCTTCGCCGCGGCCTCGACGAACAGCGGGCTCTCTGCCGGCTGCAGCATCTGCGTGTGTGCGAGGTTGGCCGATGACTTGTTGGGATCGGTTGCCTGGGCGACGAAGTGCGCGTTCAGGGCGGCGACCAGCGGCGCGTCGAGCACGCCGCGCGCGCGCATGACCGGGATCGGAAAGAGGCCAAAGAGTTCGTCTTGCATGGCGTGTGAGGTCCCGTTCTCTGGCAGTCGTGTGGGCGCTGGCACCAAAGGCGCTTCGCCTCCGGCGCGACAGTGTAGTCAGCCAGTGCGCTCAGCCTCAACCGCCGCCCGCGGCGACCTCGGGCGCTGCGCGCGACTTGCGCGAGGGGTCCGTGGACCCAGAGGCAACGCGCCGGATCTCGCCAATCCACAGGCACGGGTTATGTCATTGCAATGACGTGGCGATGACGCGCGCGCACTTTTCGCGGCCACCGATCGATTTCGGACCCGCATTTGACAGATTTATTTCCGGTACGTGGCTGTTTCGCTAAAGCCATGAAAGCACGGGAACTTTCACAAAACGTTCGCTTGCTTATGTCGGCTCTGGTGGCTTGAATGTGCGGGCATCGTCAGGGGCGCACACACCGCCCGTGGTCGTGCTTGGCTGAATACACACAAAACTTCTTTGGGGAAACAACATGCACACTCTCAAGCTTGCCTCCGCGCTGGCGGCGGGGCTGCTGTCGATGGCTTCGGCCTCGGCGGCGACGGTGAACCTCGATTTTTCGGGTACGGGACAGCTCGCCCCGATCGGCAACTACTACATCGGCGGCACCGACGGCGCCGGCAACGTGGGCGTCGACCACAACACGGTTTTCACCCAGTCCGTCCTCGCGCTGACGAACGGTGACGGCCTCGGTTCAGGCACCGGTGGCACGTACTTCACCGGCGCGCCGACCACGAACGTTGCGTTCGTCAACGCCTACGATCCGGAACTCGTCGCCAACGGCGGCACCGGTTCGTTCATGAACGTGTCGAACGGCTTCGACACCAGCCTGACGCTCACCTACTCGAGCATCAGCGCCCCGACCGTGCTGAACATCTTCTCGGGCCTCAACGGCACGGGCACGCTGCTCGCCACGCTCAACCTCGCCAACAACAGCGACGGCTGCGACACGGGCTCGCCGTTCTGCGTCTGGACGACCGCTACGCAGTCGTTCTCGGGCATTGCCGAGTCGGTACAGCTCGACAGCAACGCGGGCAACTTTGCGTTCACCAACGTGCAGTTCAACGCCGTGCCGCTGCCGGCCTCGGGCCTGCTGATGGCCTTCGCCGTTGCCGGTCTGTCGCTCGTCGGCGTTCGCCGTCGCGCCGCCTAAACAAACCACTTAAAACGAACTGGGGAACATCAAAGTGAACACCACGAAAATCGCGTTTGCGGTAGCAGCGGCCCTCGCCGCCGCCGCGACCGTCACGCCGACCACGGCGTCGGCCGTCACCGCCGGCAAGTACGCTGCGGGCGACTTCCACAACCACACGACCTGCGCCGACGGTTCCGCCTCGGTCCAGAAGCAGATCAAGAAGTCGACGGACACCGTCGCCAACGGCGGCGACACGCCCTGGGGCCTCGACTGGTACGTCTACTCGAACCACGGCAACTCGGGCGGCACGCGCAACTGCACGCTGACCGAGGACGCGACGCTCGACGCCTTCTCGCCGGCGACCCCGTTCTCGGTGCAGGGTGGTCTCACCCAGCTGTCGACCTGGACCCAGAGCATCACGAACGCCAAGGTCTACGGCGACCAGCCGGCTGGCGTGGGCCCGGGCTACATGTGGCGCTGGCAGGCCTACCAGCAGTACGAGTACCCGACGGTCGAGTACCTCGCCAACCTGCACAACCTGCCGATCTTCGTCGGCATCGAAATGAACGCGCCGGGCCACGAGCACATCTCGACCACGATCATCAACGGCCAGATGCCGACGTCGGTCTACGGCCCGACCCGCGGCCCGTCGCTGAACACGGCGGTCCTGCCGATCACCGGCCCGCGCACGCCGAACACCTACGGCAATGCGAACATGCTGGCGCAGTGGACCTACTGCTTTGACGTGGCGCTGACCGACCTCAGCCAGGGCAACGCCTCGGGTCTGAGCAACAACGCCTCGGGTCCGAACAACAACTGGGACTGCTCGGTGCAGGGCAGCCCGAACGCGAGCGACGGCCTCTGGAACGCGCGCGGCCACAAGCTCGTGAACAACACGGCGGCTGGCAGCGGCAACACCGGCCACTTCATCTCGCTTGAGTCGATCAAGTGGATGGCGCAGAACGCGCCGGCCGGCAGCTACTTCATCCCGACCCACCTCGAGCGCTTCGGGCCGTTCAACCCGAACGGCAACTACGGCTACAACATCGAGCACCTGCGCGACTTCAACAACACCGCGCCGGCCGTTGCGTTTGGCTTCGACACCCAGCCGGGCCACCAGGCCTCGGGCGGTCGCGGCGACTACAACCAGCTGCGCAACAGCGCCTCAGGCGCCAACGCGTTCCCGGCCTACGTCGGCGTTCCCGCCGGCACCAAGGCGGACTCGGCGGGCGGCACGACCTTCGGCGGCACCGGCGTGTACGGCGCCATCGTCGGCGGCGTCTGGGATGCGCTGCTCGGTGAGGGACGTGCGTTCTGGTTCTTCGCGAGCTCGGACTACCACTCGCGCGGCACGTTCAGCA
>CAITAM010000270.1 GCA_903890265.1 uncultured Pseudomonadota bacterium
GCACCGGTCGGCTCCCGGGTCCGCTGTCGCTCCCGCCCGCTCCGCGGGCCGGCTCTGCCGCCCTCCTCCGCCCTCGCGCGGATCACTGCGTGATCTTCCCGATGCCCTGACCCCTGACCCCGTTCCTCCTGGCCGCATCACGGGGTCGCTCTGCCCCGGCGCCGATCGCCTTTTCTGCGAACTCTGGACCCGGCCCGCGAGGGCGCCAGGCGCGCGCATGAACGGCCGACGCCCCGCGCGCGGGTCCCCTCCATTAAAGCGCGCTTCCTCCTGGCCCCCTCGCTCTGTTCCCCGGTCCTGACCCGTTCGCACGGCGATTCGGATGACGGAGCAGAGCCAGAGCAAACCACTGCCGCTTTGGCCACGAGGAACACAGCCTAAGAACGGCTCCTCGGAATCCAGAGCAGGCGGGTTTGAGATCGAGGAATTCTTTATGACGAGCAAGCGCACGTTGAACAAGGCTTTACCCACCGGCCAGCTGAGCAAGCGGGCGGCGCGATTCACGACCGGGTTGCACCGGCAGACCTCGGACAGCTTCGTGCCCGTGGCCGATGCGGACGTCATAGGCGCGGCACTTTCGGTGCTGTCGGCGCAGGTATCCCGCGGCAACACCCTGAACTCCCCGCGTGCCGTGCGGGAGTATCTCGCGATCCGCTACGCCAACCTCGAACACGAAGTGTTCACCGTCCTGTTCTTGGACAACCGCAACCGGGTCATCGCCTGCGAGGATCTCTTCCGGGGCACGATTGACGGGGCGAGCGTGTACCCGCGCGAGGTCGTGAAGGCAGCGCTGGCCCATAACGCCGCGGCCTGCCTTCTGGCACACCCCCACCCGTCGGGAATTGCCGAGCCGTCACAGGCCGACGAGTTCATCACGCGGAGACTCAAAGACGCTCTCGCGCTCGTCGACATCCGGCTCATCGATCACGTCGTGATAGGGGGTGGGGTCTACGTGTCATTGGCCGAAAGAGGACTGCTCTGAGGCACGGATGGCCAAACCCGGGGCCGATCACGGCCCCGGAGGCCGCGACCGCGTGGGGCGGCCGCCGGTGGCCTTGGACGCGGGCGCCCACCCGCCCTCCCCGCCCGCGGGGTTCGGATCCCTCGATCGATCGACAGGCGCCCGATCAGTCGCGATTGCCCGGGTCACCGTCGAGGCGTCGGACGGCAGCGCGGCTGGCGTGCCGTCGGCGCTAGACTAGGGGTATGGGTTTCCGATTCTCTCGCCGCATCCGAATTCTCCCGGGCGTCCGGCTCAACCTGTCGAAGTCCGGTGTCTCGACCAGCATTGGCGGTCGCGGTGCGTGGCTGACGTTCGGCAAACGCGGCACCCGAGCGACGGTCGGGATTCCGGGGACGGGTCTGAGCTACTCGACGACCACTTCGACCACGTCGTCGTCGTCGCGCCCCGCCGTGCCGGGCCGTCCCGATGCGCCGCCGGAATCGGCCGCGGTCCCGGCCCCGCGCGGCAGCGCCGGCCGGGGGTTTCTCTGGATGGCCTTGATCCTGCTCGCCGTCGCGTGGATCGCTTTTCACGCGCTGAGTTGAAGCCAGGAGTAGCCGAGACGCGGGCTCCCGCCCGCTCGGGATGTCTGGACTGGCCTTGTGGGCGAAGACTATTACGTCAACGCGCGCGTGAGTTCAGGTCCTCCGCCGCCGACCCAGGCACACAAGGCCGAGCAACCCGCTGCTGAGAAACCACGCCGAGGCTGGTAGCGGTACCGCGCTTACGGGTCCCGTCAGGGTCGTGACGTTGAGATTCAGCACCGAGCCGTCGGTTAGGGTCAGATACGCGGTCCCAAGCGGAGCAGCCGATCCGACCAAAGGGGAAGCCAGGGCAGCCGCGAGCCCGGTTCCCGGAACCATTGGCAAGCCATCGGCGCCCCAGTTCAGGGTGGAACTCGCGAGTGAAAGCACCACGCCCTCGGATGAAAAGTACTGACCGTTGCTGAAGGTCGATCCGCTGGGGTCGTGATAGTAGTGCAGAGCGTCCATGGTGTAGGCGTATCCACAGGTCCCGTTGCAGCCTGCGGTCGCGTCAAGCTGGGAATGAACACCGCCGTTGAGCAGCCCGCCGTCGCTGATGGCGGGCGTGGAGTACGAATACGACCCGACGTTCACGGTCGCGGTCAGGATGAGACTGGTCGGCAGGGCTTTGCCATAGGCATCACCGCCGAATGTCGTGGAGTTCCAGCCGCTGGGTGACCCGATGACGCCGCCCACGAGCTGCGGCCCGGCGCCAAAATCGATGGTGAAAGTGCCGCTGACCGCGGCATTCGCGTCGCCGGCAAACTGTCCTGCCGACGCCGTCGCGGTTCCCGAAAAGGTGTACGTCACCGAAGAGGCGTCGGCCGAAGAGACAAACAGAAACAGCGCGGCGCCCCACGCCGCCGTCAACCAACCTCGCAAGTGCGTCCCCCGATGTGTGTGTTCCAACGGCAGGAACGCAACGCGCTCCCCACCAAAAGCACGACCACAACTTTAGCCCCACTCTAGCGGTCGGGGTCTCGGGAGAAGTCGCATTGTTGCTTGGATGCTAAGTAGGTGATGTGACGCTGGAGTGTCCGGGACATGACAGGCGAGCGAAGTATCCGGATGCCAGGTCCGGCCCACACAAGGTGCCCACCCACGCAACCCGCGTATGTGCGTCGATCGTCAGCGCGGCGTGCGGCACGTTCGGCACGAACTCGCGATGAACCTGCCGATCATGGCGGTGACAGCCGGTGCCGGTCGCGGCGCTGAGCATGCCCCGCACCAGAACAAGCCGACGCTTGGTCGATAAGACCTTCATCGACCAGTCCGTTGCCGGAGCGCAGACGGAAAGCGCCAAGCGTTGTGGGGCTGCGCCGTGCAGTGTATCGGCTGGGTGGGATCGGCGTTGTGGCGCCCGGCCCCCGAGTCAGCGCCGCCTTGCGCCATTGTTTGAGCGATGTCGTCGTGAACCGCTCGAGCGCGAGCAGCGACGGGGGGCGATCGCCAGCGCTGCCGTCGCGCCGCTCAGGCGGTCGCGGTCGCGTGCGTCGTGGCATCGATGACCGACGTCAGGGACTCGGGTACCGCCGCTTCGGCGGCGGATTCCCGAAGCGCCTCGAGCACGAATTGCCGCAGCCGGTCGTACCGGCCGTAGCGGACCATGTCGCGCGGGCAGATCTGCCCCAATAGTGGGTTCGGGGTCTTGAACCACAGGGCGGTCTTTATGCTGTCGCCGGCGAAGAACTGCGCGGCGAGCTCGGCGATGTTCGCGATCTCGGCGAGCCGCTCGGCGACCTCCTTCGGGATTTTATGGTCGTAGCGCACCGAGGAGGGCGCCACGTTGGCGACCTTGGCGATCTCGCGCTTGTCGAAGTCGTAGAACTCCGCGACCTTCTTGGCGTTCAGGGCCTGCTCCGTCCAGAACCCCAGGTGGTGCTGCGCGGGCACGGTGCGAAACAACGGAGCAGTGCGGCCCATGTCAGGCACTCCAGGGGGTGGGTCGGTCAGTCTACGCGCACGAACGGGCTTGAACCACGATTGAACCACGTTTCGGACAAGGCGCGCATCGGCGCGCGGGTGGGGCCGCCAGCGATGGCGACCGCTTTTGGTGGTCGCGGGGGCGTGAGACGCGGGCTCCCAGCCACCCTCCCCGCCCGCGGTTTAAGAGTTGGGATCGAGCGACGGACTTGGCGGTCTGCGCGACTTTTGGCGCTTGGGGTTGGGATGGATCGCTTATTTCGGGGATCTGAGGCTTAATTCTCCACTGCAGCTAGCGATCTTGCATCGGGATGGAGAATCCCTGTACGATCGGATAAACGACCCGTTATGGAAACTCCGTCCCGATGGCCACTCCCCTGCCCCTGACCCCGATCACCGCGCTCGCCGGCCTCGCGGACGAGGCCCGCGACACGAGTTCGGGCTCGGCCGACCTCCACCGGATGGCCGATACGGCCCAGGCGCTGATGCAGCTGGCGCGGACCCGGGCCCTGGCGCCGTCGATGGAGAAGACCACCCGGTCGTTGAGCCTCGCCGAAGTGTCGGACCTTCTGCAGGTCCCGCGCAAGACCATTGAATACGCGATCCAGACCAAGCAGCTGCCGCCGGGGACCCTGGTCGGTCGCAAGCGGATGTTTACGCTGACCGAGATCGCGGCGTTCCGGGTGCACTTCGGCAAGGTGCCGCACCGGCCGGCGGGCACGACCGCCAGCATCATCGGCGTGGCGAACTTCAAGGGCGGGGTCGGCAAGACCTCGACCGCTGTGCACCTCGGCCAATACTTGGCGCTACAGGGTTACCGGGTGCTGATGGTCGATCTGGATGCCCAGGCC
>CAITAM010000271.1 GCA_903890265.1 uncultured Pseudomonadota bacterium
AGCACGGCCTGTGCGGCGGCGGACTCCCGGCCAAGAACCCCTCGTCCTGAGCCGCGGCGGCGCCCGGCGCCGAGCCTTGTCAAGCGGTGGGTTTGGCGTTACGTTGAAAGAGCCGCCTGAAAGTCGCGGCGGATCTCAGGTTTTGTGCTCGATGCGTGTGACGCGTTCCCTGTCGTGCCTGGCGCTGGTCGCGATCTTCTGGATCGCGCAGCTGCAGGGCGTTGCGCACGGCATTTCGCACCTCGGCAGTTCGCGCGGCGCGGGCGACCACAGCGCGCTGACCGCGGGCGCGCCCTGCGTCGAGTGCGCGGCATTCGCCCAGTCCGGGGCCGCGCCGCTGACGGCGCTCATGGCACTCGTCCTCGCGTCCGCGTCGACGCTGACCCCACCCGAGCCCGACCTGACGCCCGTCGCCGCCGCCGCGGCCCACGCCTACCGCTCCCGTGCCCCGCCTCCTGCTCTGAGCTGACAGCGCTGACCCGTACCGCGGCCTGCGCGCGGTCGACTCTTTCCGCTTTCCCTCGGAGCATTCCATGACCCGACCTTCCGCCTCCCTGGCGGCTGCCGTGATGGCGATCCTGTCGGCGGCGTCGGTGCCGACGGCCGTCGCCGCGGAGCCCGACACCGACCCGGCCGCGGCGGCGCCCGCGCTCACGGAGATCCAGGTCACCGCACGACGCCTGAACGAGGCTCGTAGCGCGATCCAGACCCAGACCGGTGCGTCGAGCTACACCATCGACGCGGCGGCGATCGCGGCCACGCCGGGTGGTGACAACACGCTGCTCAACCAGATCATCCTGCAGTCGCCCGAAGTGGCGCAGGACTCGTTTGGCCAGTTCCATATCCGTGGCGAGCACAACGGCCTGCAGTACCGCCTGAACGGCATCATCCTGCCGGAGGGCATCAGTGTCTTCGGCCAGTCGCTGGACCCGCGACTCATTTCGAGCATGAACATCCTGACGGGTGCGCTGCCGGCGGAGTACGGCCTGCGCACGGCCGGCATCATCGACCTCACCACCAAGAGCGGCTCGCTGGAACCCGGCGGCTCGGTGTCGCTGTACGGTGGCAGTCACGGCACGCTCCAGCCGAGTGCGAACTACGGCGGGACTGCCGGCCGGTACACCTACTTTGTCTCGGGCGGCTACCTCGAGAACGACCTCGGGATCGAGTCCCCGGACGGAAGCGCCAATCCGCTGCACGACCACACGAAGCAGGCGCACGGCTTTGCGTATCTCGAGGACATCCTGGACGACGAGAACCGCCTCACCTTCATCGCCGCGACCTCGACCGGCAAGTTCCAGATTCCGAACGTGCGCGGGCAGCAGCCGTCGCTCGGCCTCACGGTCAACGGCCAGTCGACGTACCCGAGCGAGCAGCTCGATGAAAACCAGCGCGAGGTCACGCACTTTGGCATCGTCAGCCTGCAGCACTCGGCCGGTGACCTCAGCCTGCAGACGTCGCTGATTGCGCGCTACTCGAGCGTCACGTTCGAGCCCGACGTGCTCGGCGACCTGCTCTTCAACGGCATCGCGCAGAGCGCGTTCAAGAAGAACGTCGCCTTCGCCTCGCAGACCGACGGCTCCTACACGTGGAACCCGGCGCACACGATCCGCGCCGGCCTCTTCCTGCAGATCGACCGCTCGAGCAGCGACACCTCGTCCGCCGTACTGCCGGTCGATCCCGCGACCGGGCTGCCGGCGGGCGACACGCCGCTCACGATCGTCGACAACGGCGCCAAGAACGAGACCATCGAGAGCGTGTACCTGCAGGACGAATGGAAGCTCACGCCGACGTTGACGCTCAACTACGGCCTGCGCTTCGATCACTTCGCTGCCTTCGCGCGCGGCAGTCAGCTCAGTCCGCGTCTGAACGCGGTGTGGAAGCCATTCGACGGCACCACCCTGCACGCCGGTTACTCGCGGTATTTCTCGCCGCCGCCGTTTGAGCTCGTGGGCAACCAGACGATCGAGAAATTCAGCAACACGACCGCCGCCCCGGCGGTGACCGAGAACGACACCCCGCAGGCGGAGCGCGCCCACTATTATGATATCGGCGTGCAGCAGGATCTCGGTGGCGGGCTGACGGCCGGTGTCGACGGGTATTTCAAGCGCTCGAAGAACCTCGTCGACGAGGGGCAGTTCGGTGCGCCGATCATCCTCACGCCGTTCAACTACGCCGACGGCGAGCAGTCGGGCGTCGAGCTCACGCTGAACTACGTCCGCGGTCCGCTGTCGGGCTACCTCAACGCCGCCGTGCAAAGTGCCAAGGGCCGCGGCTTCGCCTCGTCGCAGTTCAATTTCTCGCCCGCCGAGCTCGCCTACGTCGCCGATCACTACATTCACCTCGACCACGAGGAGCACTACACGATGTCGGGGGGAGGGTCGTACCTCTGGGGTGCGACACGCCTCAGCACCGATTTCCTGTTCGGCTCGGGTCTCCGCGCCAGCGAAGTGCTGGCGGACGGATCGACGATTCCGAACGGCATTCATTTGCCGTACTACTGGCAGGTGAACGGCGGTATCAGTCACCGCTTCCTCATCAGCGGCGTCGGCGCGCTGACGCTGCGCGCCGACGTCATCAACGTGTTCGACGAGCGCTACCAGATCCGTAACGGCACGGGCGTCGGCGTTGGCGCCCCGCAGTACGGCCCGCGGCGCGGCGGGTTCGTCGGGGTATCCCTCGCCTTCTGAGCCGCGGACGGCGGCGCCCCGGTGGCCACGCGCGTGCGCGGCGGGCGCCGCAGCATCCCGGGTCCGGGGTGCGCGACGGGCGGCGGGATGGCGCAACGCGGGCGGATATGCGAGCGTTGGCACCCGATCGCCCGGACCCCGTGCCGTCCGGCGTCACTTGGTAGCGCAGCGCCCCGGCCACCGACCGGATGGCGGTCGACCGGGTGCCGCCAGGCGCGCGCGGCCCGCGTCCGGCCCCTGACTCCCCGAGGTTCATTATCCCGTGACTAGCGCATCGTTCCCTTCACTCAGCACCCCCAGCGGCCGGCGGCGACCGCTCGCGATGGCCAGCGCGGCCTGCCTGGCCCTGACCCTGGCCGTGGCCCGCGCGGCGCCGGCGGACGTTGCTCCGTCGGCGACCGAGGCGAGGCCGGCGGGCCTGCCGGCGGTACTCGATGAGATCACGGTGACGGCGCGCAAGAAATCCGAGACGGTGCTGTCCGTGCCGGTCAGCGTCACCGCGTTCTCCGCGGCCGATCTCGACAAGCTCAACATCAGCTCGTTCACCGATTACGCGACCAAGACGCCGAACCTGACGTTTTCGTACGGCACGGCGAACTACGGTTACGTCGATTCGCACAGCGTCGCGATCCGCGGCATCTCGGGGGCCGGCACGACCGGCATCTA